>CAZNWX010000436.1:0-2327 GCA_964576415.1 uncultured Magnetovibrio sp.
ATTTTTCCGCGGAACGCGTGAAGGGGTTTTTTGTCGGGGGCCTGATCAACGCGGGTTCTGTTGTCGCCTGTATTGTTCTTTCCGCCGGCGACCTGGCCGCCGCCGTCGCCGAAATGGCCATGGCTAGCACGATCGGCGTCACCCTAGATAAGGAAGCGGCCGGCGCAATCCCGTTGCACGCATGGCTGTTCGGCGAAGATCAGGCTCGCTATCTGATCGCCACGACGTCACCGGAAGTCGTCCTGAACGCGGCGTCCGATGCGGGTGTTCCCGCCACCGCGGTCGGCACTTCTGGCGGCCATAGCTTCAGCGTCGCCGGCTTTTCGCGTCCCCTTACCGAGATCCGCGACGCGCACGAGAGCTGGATGCCCGCATTCATGGGTACCGTTTGATTGAGGAGAGCGTCCGCGTTCCTTATCATTCCATGAAACTGTATATGAAAGCCTGACGAAGGGACCAGGCGGGCGACCAGCACTGCCTATTGCCGGACGGAAGAGATATTGGCAGATGCCTGCATGGGGCAACCAGCGAATGCCCCTATGAAAGGGCCCATTCTCGGGGCAAATCACCCGATCAGCAGTACTTCTCCGGTCCAACCCACTGGCCGACGGCGTAGCGGTCGCCGTGGCACCAACCAATGGGCAGGATCTCCTCGATGGCCACCAGGTCGCTTTCCGTGAGCGCGATGTCCGCGCCAGCGGCCAGTTCGTTCAGGTGTTCGATGGATCGCGTCCCGGGAATAGGCAAGATATGGTCGCCCTGGTTCAGTAGCCAGGCAATGGCCAACGATGAGGTACGGTGCCCCATTTCGGCGGCCAGTGCCCGGAAAGATTCTGTCGCTTCGATGTTACGCGCATGGTTAGGCGGCAGGAACCTCGGATTGACCTTCATGAAATCCAGGGTCTGACAGGTCTCATAGCCAAGGGGCGTGTCCGTCAGCAGAGCCCGACCGACGGGACTGAAGGCAACCAATGTCGTGCCCAGTTCCTTCGTCCGCGTTACGAGACCCATCTCTGGTGAACGGGTGGACAGCGAGTATTCCGACTGCACCGCACCGACGGGATGGACAGCGTTTGCCAGGGCCAACTGCGTCGGGGCGATCTCAGAGAAGCCGACTTGCCGGGTCTTGCCCGACTTGATCAGCTCGTCGAGCGTTTCCATCACTTCCTCGATCGAGTAGCCCAAGTCGCGCCGGTGCACATAAAAGAGCTCCACCTGCTCTACGCCTAGGCGCTCGAGCGAGGCGTCGAGGGAGGCGCGCAAGTGTTCGGGGCTGTTGTCGAATTTCCGCTTTCCATCGGCGTCACGGGTGATGCCAGCCTTGGTCGCGATCTTGAAAAAATCCTGTGCCTGCTTGCCCTGCTTGGCGAGGAACGCGCCGATCCGATTTTCCGATTTGCCGAGGCCATAGGCATTGGACGTGTCGATATGCGTGATTCCAAGGTTGATGCATTGCGCCAGGACCGCTTCCGAACCGTCTTCTGTCGCCGGACCGTAAAAGTCCGTAAATGACATGGCGCCGTACCCAACGGCGGATACGGGCGTGCCCAATTGTCCAAGTTTTCGTTGCTGCATATTTTATCCTCAGTCTCTAGGTGTTGCGCCGCGAGGGCATGTTATCGCTTCGGGTTGCTCGTCCCGGTGGCCTATTTTTGCGTTTGTGAGGAGCCTTTCAAGGCTCGTCCGTCCAGAGATCAAGCCCCATACCCGCCACCACCCGGCGTGCGAACCAAAATTTTGTCGCCTTTCTTCAGGATGTGCTGGGTCCGATGATTAACACTTTCGCCATTGATCTGAACGTCACCGATCTCGCCATCGCAACCGCCGTCAAAGCCAGGCGCAGGCACGCGAGTCCGTTCCGCCATGAACATCATGGCGATGGGGGTATCATTGGTGCATTCCATCAGAATATCCTGACCCGCACCGCCCCGATGGCGGCCGGCACCGCCAGATTCTGGTCGCAAGGCCTTCTTATGGAAGATCAACGGCGCATTGCGTTCCGCCACCTCCACCGGTGTGGATGAGATGTTGGACGGCCAGCTGAGACAACTCTCTCCGTCCTTGTTCGCCAGAGCGCCCATGCCTCCGTTGAAGAATAAGACGTTGGCGTAGGCCGATCCATCATCCTGATGGCCCGTCTGGGTCAGCGCCCACAAGGGCGATCCAGCGCCTGCCATGACCCGGTCTGGGACGGCCTGCCCCAAGGCGCCGAAGACGACCACGGGCAAGTAATGGCCAACACTAGCTCGGGCCGAGACCGCAGACGGGAACTGCGGGTTGACCAGACAATCGTCTGGCGCGGTGACGGCAATCGGTCGGAACATGCC
>CAZNWX010000437.1:0-2303 GCA_964576415.1 uncultured Magnetovibrio sp.
CGGCGCCGTGCAGCTGTTGCGATACGGCAATGCCCGCGATCTTGTGTTGGGATTCGAAGTGGTCTTGCCCCACGGGCGAATTTGGAACGACATGACCCGGCTCCGCAAAGACAACACGGGCTATGATCTGAAACATCTGTTCATCGGAGGCGAAGGGACGCTGGGGATCATCACCGGCGCTGTCCTCAAACTATTTCCGAAACCGAAACGACGCGAGATGGCTTTTGTTGGCGCATCCAGTGCGGAAGCAATCCTGGCATTGTTTACCCGCGCCAATTCAGACCTCGGTAATATGGTCTCAGCATTCGAGTACTTTAATGAAACATCGCTGCAGATTGTCCTCGATAACATCGAAGACGCCGCTAATCCATTAGCCGGAAGGTACCCCGCCTACGTATTGATTGAGATTACCAGCCTCAGCGACGACGACACCGCCCGCGACGCCCTGGAGGCGATCCTGGGTTTGGCGTTAGAAGACGAAGTTATTGTCGATGCCGTCGTTGCCCAATCGGAAGCACAATGCATCGCTCTTTGGAGATTGCGCGAAGGCGTGCCCGAAGCGCAACGCCATGAAGGCACAGGCAGCATCAAACACGATGTCTCCGTACCTGTTTCCCGGGTGTCCGAATTCCTTCGTGAGGCCAACAAGCGTGTACATCAGCAAATGCCGGCGGCCCGCATCTGCGCCTTCGGCCACATGGGTGATGGCAACATTCACTACAACGTCAACCAGCCCTTCGAAATGGATAAGGACGTGTTCCTTGACCAGTGGGATATCTTCAAGAAGATCGTCCATGACCTGGTCAACGATATGGACGGCAGCGTCAGCGCCGAGCACGGCATCGGCCTGCTGAAACGCGAAGATATGGCGACCTACAAAAACCCTGTTGCCCTTGACCTGATGCGAGCGGTGAAGCAGACGTTGGATCCGCAGAATATTATGAACCCTGGGAAAGTCCTGCCGGACGGTTAAGGCATGAAGAGGTTCTCAAGATGAACGCGGAGCGAAAGAAACTAACCATCCCAGATCTCAAGGCGAAAAAAACTACGGGCGAACGGATGGTAATGGTCGCCGTCGGTGAGGTGCTCAGCGCCGCCTGGGCGGAACGCGCCGGGATCGACATCCTGGGTATCGGCGATAGCCTAGGCATGACGCTGTACGGCCATGAGAACACCTTGGCCATCACTGTCGATCAGATGATCGAACACACCCGCGCGGTTCGTCGTGGCGCACCGAATACCTTTACGATAGCTGCCATGCCCTATGGCTCATACGCCACCAAGGACCTAGCGGTGACCAACGCAGTGCAGATGATGAAGGAAAGCGGCGTCGATGCCTTGAAACTCCAGGGGGGTCGCGAAATTTTCAACATTATCAGGGCCGTAGCCGATGCTGGCGTCCCGGTGATGAGCCACGTGGGTCTGATCCCCCATCACGTCCACAAACACGGCGGCTTCAAAATGCAGGGCCGAACCGCCAATGACGCCTTACAGATCATCGACAATGCCAAAGCCATTGAAGAGGCTGGAGCCATCGGATTGGAAATCGAAGCCGTTCCCTATGAGGTCGGGCAGGCCGTCGACGACGCCATCGACATCTTCACGTTTTCCATTGGCGCGGGTGCCGCCGGAACCTGCCAGATGCTCAATGGCTACGACCTTATTGGTGCCTTCGATACCTTCAAACCAAAGTTCGCCAAGCGCTATGGAAATGTCGCGGGCGAAGCGGTCGAGGCGTTCAAGGCCTACGTCGCCGACGTGCGGTCAGGCGCCTTTCCAAATGAAGACCACAGTTACCATATGAAAACGGAAGAGGCTGCGAAGCTCAAAGAAGCGCTGAAATCGGGCTAACCGCGTCTCCACCGATGCGGTGACCCCACAGCCGATTACAGAATAGGCCCTGGACAGGCTCGCAAATGCTGAAGAAGCTTTTTTGGTAAATCAGGGGGTCATGATACGAACGCCAGTCGTGACGCCATGGCAGCACTTACCTAAATCGGCATATTGGCTAGAACCGTAAAGGTCGCAAGCCCCTGGCTGAACACTTGAGCCGGATCAGAGCCATCATCGTTGCGCCTCCAGGGCTTTCTTCTGTATGTCCTTGAACCCAACGATAACCTCATCTCCAGCTTCGAACACCGGGCGTTTTATCAAAGTCGGGTTCTCCAACATCAATTCCATGGCCGCTTGTTCATTAGTAATGGCCTTTTTTTCATCAGGCAGGCCGCGCCAAGTGGTGGAGCGCGTATTCAACAGCGAGTCCAAACCTACCGCGAGGATCCATCGGTTGACGGCGTTGGCCT
>CAZNWX010000438.1:0-2291 GCA_964576415.1 uncultured Magnetovibrio sp.
CGACCGTGCGAGATGTCTGCGAACAGGCGAACCCAATGGATTATGTGCGTTTCGCCAAGGACGGCGGGGTTGATATTGGGGATGTGGAAACTATTCGCACGAATTCATGGGAAGGCGAACGCGACCCTTTGAAACCCTGGTTTTTGGCGCCGGCCGACCTGCAGGCTTTGAAGGCGTCCGGCGTGACCTTTGTCGCGAGCCTGCTGGAACGCGTGATCGAGGAACAAGCCCGCGGGGCACCGGAGAAGGCGGCCTCCATCCGCGCCGATATTGATCAGCTCATTGGCCAAGATCTCTCCAAGCTGAAACCTGGCTCCACGGAGGCCGAACAAGTCAAGGAACGCTTCATCGAACGCGGCGTGTGGTCTCAATATTTGGAGGTCGGCATCGGCCCCTACGCGGAAATCTTCACTAAGGCGCAGCCCCTGTCGGCCGTGGGTGCGGGCGCGCATATCGGCATCTTGCCGGATTCCATTTGGAACAACCCGGAACCGGAGATTGCCGTGGTGGTTGCCAGCTCAGGGCGGTGCATCGGCGCGACACTAGGCAACGACGTCAATCTGCGCGATATGGAGGGCCGGTCGGCACTCTTGCTGGGTAAGGCCAAGGACAACAACGCTAGCTGCGCCGTCGGACCCTTTGTGCGCCTATTTGACGCGGGCTATACTATGGACGACGTGCGTGTGTCCGACATCGCGCTTACAGTGGAAGGCGCCGATGATTTCGTTCTGGAAGGATCCAGTTCCATCTCCCAGATCAGCCGAGATCCTGAGGAATTGATTGCGGCCACTATCAGCGACAATCATCAATACCCCGATGGGTTCCTGTTGATGCTGGGCACTATGTTCGCGCCGATCCAAGACCGCGATGTCGAAGGCGAAGGCTTCACTCACAAGGCGGGCGACGTGGTAACCATCGCCAACGACCGTCTGGGCGCCTTGGTCAACACGGTGCGCCATTGTTCCGACTGCGCGCCTTGGACCTTTGGCGCCGCCGACCTGATGCGGAACCTAGCCGGAAGGGGGTTGTTGCCGACAGCCTAATCATCGGGAATGGTCTGGCGGACTGTGAGTGCAGACGTGGTCAAGGCGGTTGTCTCCTTAAGCATCGGGAGTATGTTGGACGGTGCCATGAAGTGCGATCGCGATACGCAGGGAAAGCTGGCGGCCGGGAAATCGGATCGGCCAGAGGCAGGGACGTGAAAAGGAAGAATAACGTGAACGAGACGGTCAATAACCAGCCCGCCGTCGACGGTGACGAGATTTTGGACGGAGTGCTGCGCTGGGTCGACGTGGAAAGCCCGAGTCATGACCCAGACGCGGTCAACCACATGGCGGACCATGTGGAAGAGGGGCTCGCGATGATCGGCATGAAGGTCGAACGCACGCCGGGCCGGGACGGTTACGGGGATATTCTAAAGGCGCGCACCCCCTGGGGTGAAGAGCCGGGTATCCTTGTGCTCTCGCACATCGACACCGTACACGCCTTGGGCACCAAGGATGGGGCCAACCCCATTCGCCGCGAAGGAGACAAGGTTTACGGGCCGGGCATCTACGACATGAAGGCGGGCGCTTATATCGCCTTCTACGCCATACGCCACATCATCCGACAGGGCAAAGAGACACCGCTGCCGTTGACCTTCATGTACATCCCGGAAGAGGAAGTAGGCAGCCCCACGTCGCGGGACATGATCATCGAGGAGGCGAAGAAGAACAAATATGTGCTGGTCACCGAACCGGCCCGCGAAGGTGGCAAGATCGTCACCGCGCGAAACGGCCGGCTGGAATACGAGATTTTGGTGAGGGGCCGGCCCTCGCATGCCGGCGCGCGCCACATGGACGGCCGCAACGCCATCAAGGAGATGGCGCATCAGATCATCAAGCTGGAGGGGCTGACGGATTACGACCGGAGCGTGACCTGTTCGGTAGGCACGATCACCGGTGGCACCATGACCAACGTAGTCCCGTCCGAGTGTTCGGTGACCGTCGACATTCGCATCCCCGACATGGAGACCGCCGAGGAGGTGATGGCCATCGTCGAAGGACTGGAACCCGTCGACCCGGATTGTTCGATCACCGTCACCGGCGGCGTCGACCGCCCGCCCTACGATAAGTTCGACGGCATCGCGGCCCTGTTCGAACACGCCAAGAAGGTCGCCGCCAAAATCGGGTTTGAACTTCAGGACCTGAAGACGGGCGGCGGTTCGGACGGCAACTTCACCGGTGCTTTGGGGATACCCACGCTGGATGGGTTGGGTGCCGATGGGCACGGGGCGCACAGTTTTGATGAAT
>CAZNWX010000439.1:0-2287 GCA_964576415.1 uncultured Magnetovibrio sp.
GTCTATAAGAACTTCGACCCGCGCGCCAAGGTAATGCACCAGACTTGCCACGAAGTTCTCGGCGAGTTGGGCATCACGAATGAGCCGCTTCTTGATATCGCCGTGGAACTGGAGCGCCTGGCGCTTGAGGACGATTACTTCGTCGAGAAGAAGCTGTATCCGAACGTGGATTTCTATTCCGGCATTATCTTTAGGGCCATGGGCATACCCACCAGTCTTTTTACGGTGCTGTTCGCCGTGGCGCGGACGGTGGGTTGGGTCGCCCAATGGAACGAGATGGTCGAGGACCCGTCCCAGAAAATTGGACGGCCGCGTCAACTCTACACTGGCGAGACCACTCGCGAGTTCGTTCCCTTGGGTCAACGCTAATTCTTGCGCGGTCACGCATTAACAAACGGCGATGGAGACCTAGACTGCGCCGTTCTTGTTAGCGTCGATGACGCTAAGAACGGCCTTGGCCGCACGTTGTCCGGCTGGTTCGTCCTCCTGGCCAAGTTTGATCAGCGCGGCGGCGTAGTCATCTTTCTGGCGTTGACGGCGTTCGGGCGTGGTGAGGAGATCGACAATTGCCGACGCCAAGAGTTCGGGCTGGCAACGGTTCAGGAGAAATTCTGGAACAGCCTCGCGCTCCAAGATCAGGTTGACGAGATTGGCGTATCGGACCTTCACTAGACGCTTTGCGAGCCACGCCGTCACCGGGTTCATTCGATAGGCTATCACCGACGGAACCATGGCTATGGCCAATTCCAGAGCCACCGTCCCTGAGGCTGCCAAGGACACATCGCTTGCCGCAAAAGCGTCATACTTATGGGACGGATCACTTAGCGTGATTACGTCGCCGGGCCACTGATTGACCGCTTGTGAGACGATCTCCTCGGTTGGCGATGCGGTAATGGTGATCACCCGGAGCGCGTCGATCTTGTCATGGAGGCGTTTGACGGTTTCGGCGAACACGGGGAGATGGCGGGCGGCTTCGCTTCGACGGCTGCCGGCAAGTACCAAAAGTACCCTTTCATCGTCGCCGATACCGTGGGCTCGTCGGAACGCTCGACCATCCCCCTGATTGGCCCGGCATTCGAGGATGGGATGGCCAACATAAGTGGTGGCGAGGCCGTGCTTTTCGAAATAGGGCGGCTCAAACGGCAGGAGCGCAAGCAGATGATCAAGAAAGCCGGCAATTTTCTTGGCGCGTCCGGACCGCCACGCCCAGACACTGGGTGCGACAAAATGCATAAGTGGGATCCCCTGCTTGGCCAGTCGCTGCGCCACTCGAAAATTGAAGTCTGGTGAGTCGATGCCAACGACAACGTCGGGCCGTCGCGCCAGGACATCGGCCTTGGTCTGCAGGATACGCCGTCGCAAGGCGGGCACGCGGGGAAGCACCTCCGCCAAACCCATGACCGCGAGATCCTCCATGGGAAACAAGCTTTTTAGACCCTCGGCGCCCATGGCCGCCCCCCCAACGCCAGCGAAGTGAACCCTGCCTTCGGTGGCCTGTTTCAGACCCATCATCAAGCGGGCTCCCAAGTTGTCGGCGGACGGCTCCCCCGCGATCAAATAGATCAATGGCGGGTCCAAGGCCTCGGCGTCCAGGCCGATTTCGAGACCAAAGATAAATATTCCCGCGTGGTCGGCTTTAGCAACCGTCGTCGCCCGGTCGAGGATCAGTGCGTTTCCGGCGTCCACGGCAATGCCGCGAAGACCCCAGCGCTTCGCCATGTCGACCGTATCCGGCCCGATAGTTGGAAGATCCGCTCTACGTTCCTGCTCAGGCTTCAGCGTCTTAACCAGAATTCCGCTACGTTCTTCTGACGCCGTCCAAGCGGGGAGTTTAGTTATCATGGCGTTGGTGCCAAGACGGTCTTCGCGGGCGATAATGGCGCCGTCTGCGATGATAACCCCCTGCCCCTTGTCTTGGCGGCCGACTTCGTTTGCCGCGGCGGCGCCGGCGGCAATATCGGCCAAATCCGCCTCTGTAGGCCTGGCTCGCGTCAGGGTCCCGGACGGGGCAAGGAGTTCTGGCGCGATATCGCTGACTTCGACGACACGGAATCCTTCATCACGCTCCAGATGCGTGATCAATCGGCGCAACAGGCCGTCATCGCCCATTCCATAGATATTGCCGCGCGCGAGAAATCGGGTGGTCCAGAAATCCGGGCGCAAATCTGCCGCGGTCGGCTTGCTGACCGATCCGGCCAACATCAGTTCCTCGACTTTCTCTTGCTTAAGATACGCAATAGCTTCACCCGCAGCTCCGAGGCGGACCCATAGGTGTGGTCGGCCGTCC
>CAZNWX010000440.1:0-2285 GCA_964576415.1 uncultured Magnetovibrio sp.
CACCGTCACTAAGGCTGGTCGTCTCGGTGAGGAAGTTCTCCGCCTTGAGCCGGTGCCGCGCTGGCCGGTTCAGCCGGTCGCCCAGAATATCTTGCTCTGTGACGACAGCATTATCGGAAAAAACCAGACCACTTTCCAAAGGCAGGACCGCCAAGCCGATACTGGTGGAAGGTAATGCCTGGAACATCGCCCAATCGGAAACGAAGACTATGGGATCTACACCGTGCTCAGCCAACAGCGTGGTCAATCGATCCGCCGATCCTTCCGAATGCGCCGTAATCAATACGCGGCGCCCGGCCGCCACGTGGGCGCCCAGTCGTTCTCCAACAGCATCAAAGACATTGGCGTTCGGGTCTACCCGCACGTCGGCAAATCCCTCACCGGGCTTGCCGCCGAAATCCATTGTGCCTTCAGCCTGCGCGGTCTGGGAATAGGGCGAAAGCTGGAGGGTTGGCTGCATCGCCAGGGACGCGCGCCAAGTCCTATCATCGAAATAGAGACGATCCGGGGGGACCGGTCGATAAGGGGCGCCCTCGCCCACTTGCCCGCCTGAGAAGTCACGGCGCGCCCGGAAATACTCCATGATCAGCTCAAACCGTGCTTCTGCCGCTTCGTCGTGCTGATGATCCAGCACTACGGTCGCGTCGGGCAAGTAGTCGAACAAGCTCTCGAGCCTCTCGAAAAACAGTGCCTGCCAATGTTCGATGCCCGTATGACGTTGTCCTTCCGACACCGCAGCGTAAAGCGGGTCATCATCGCCACCGACGCCAAACGCAACCCGGTACCTTGAGCGGAAACGCGAGATGGTGTCGTCGTTGAGGACAACTTCGCCAACGGCGCTGATGGTGACCGATGCGGGCGCAGTCCCCTCCGATTTAATCGTAAGTTGCGATATGGGATCGAAGGTGCGGATGGCCTCCAACTCGTCGCCGAAGAAATCCAGGCGAACGGGTTCCGCCGCACCAGCGGGAAAGATGTCAATGATATCGCCGCGCACGGCAAACTCGCCCATTTCCCGGACGGTCTCAGCTCGGTGAAATCCGTTCGCCAACAAGGCAGCCTTCAGATTGGCAGGATCAATATGCCCGCCCACCTCCAGTCGGCGTGTCGTATCCGACAGTATCTCGCGCGGCATGACGCGCTGAAGGGCCGCAGAAACCGTGGTCAGGACAACCGTCCCTCCCATTCGGTTACCATCCAGTAACGCCGTCAATGCCGCTAGGCGCGCACCGATGATTGCCGGTCGCGGCGACACCCGGTCGTAGGGTAGGCAATCCCACGCCGGTAGCGTTAAACACCGCACTTCAGGGGCCATGAACTTCATCGCCGCATGCGCCCGCTCCATAGCCACGTCATCGCGCGCCACGAAGACAACATCAGTCCCAAAATTAGCCAGTTCGGCAAGAACGCCAGCCTCTGCACCAACGGGAACCCCAGCCAAGGTCGCGCGGGCTGGCTCCCTATCAATCAAAGACCGAAGATCATCCACTTCGACGTTGCCGAGTGGTGATGGCGCGGAACCTTTCATAGATTATTCCGCCCTGTTAAAGGTGATAAGTGCCGCCATGAACGCATTGTCTAGGTGTGCCGGCAACGGTTCCCGCTCCGTAACCCAGTTGTAGATATCGTTGTCACTCTCGCGCAATAACGCCTCAAAGGCGTCGAGATCGGCCTCGGAGAGCGAATCCATGAATTCTACGGCATAACAGCCGAGCAGGAAGTCGTTCTCCTTCCAGCCGCAGTGCTGGCTTTGAAACAAAAGTTTCTTGCGCCGTGGATTCATGGACTTGAGATAGCTTTGCCTGAGGTTGCGCGCGGCATAGGATATAAGTACTTTTAGGCCCTTTGTCAGCACCCAAACCATGCGTCCGGAAATTCTTTATACCCTGTTTCGATCCGTCACTGCGCTGAGAGGCGTTGGCCCACGAATTGGCGCGCTTATTGAGAGACGGACGGGACCAAGCCTTGTGCATCTCCTCTGGCACCTGCCATCGGGTCTTATCGATCGGCGCCATGCACCAAAAATTACCGAGGCCCTGGCCAGTATGGTCGCGACCATTACCGTGCGCGTCGACCAGCATCGAAAGCCCCCTAACAAGCGGATGCCCTATAAGGTTCTGTGTTCGGACGAAACGGGCAGTCTAAGCCTCGTGTTCTTCCATGCCCATGAGGACTACTTGCGCAAGATTTTACCGGAGGGTGAAACCCGCGTGGTAAGCGGCCAGATTGAGGTCTTCGGTGACGAGATACAGATGTCCCACCCCGACCATGTCGTGCAGGAGGGC
>CAZNWX010000441.1:0-2281 GCA_964576415.1 uncultured Magnetovibrio sp.
TCCTGGATATCGGCATCACCGCTTTCTGGGCCGGCGTCGTGGCGCTAGCTATTTCCGACAGCGCCTTTGAGGCTGAGATTTTCCGCGGCGGCATTCAGAGCATTTCGAAGGGCCAGATCGAAGCCGCTGATTCGGTCGGGCTTAGCTACTACGATAAAATGCGTTACGTGATCCTGCCGCAGGCGATCCGGCGCATCCTGCCGCCGCTCGGCAATCAGCTGGTCTACATGCTGAAAATGTCGTCGTTGGTCTCGGTTATTGGGCTCAGTGAACTCACGCGGCGCGCCAACGAATTGGTGGTGACCGAGTACCGGCCGCTGGAGATCTATACGATCCTTGTCCTGGAATACTTGATCCTAATCTTGATCGTTTCCGTGGGCGTGCGCTGGTTGGAGAAGAAGATGCGGGCCGATGAGCAATAGGCCATGCGCATCACAGGACATCCGTGCCGGTGCGCGCAACCTGTTGATCAATTGCGCCGAACTATCTGGAGCGGAATCCCTGCTGATCGTCCGCGAGGATCCGGGCCTCGGTTGGTACGACGGCCAAACCGCCGCCGCCGTGGCGGATGCGGCGCGGACAGTCGGGATCATGCCTACGACGCTCGACGTGGGGGCGCCGGAGAATTCCCGAGGTTTTGGCCTGACCCAGGCGATGGCGGATCACGAATGCACCGTCTTCATGTCGCGCATTGGCGATCAGGACCGATTTGCCGACCCGGGCTTGGGCAAAAAAACGATCATGTGCTATGCCCGGGATGCCAACCAATTGGCGTCGGCCTATGGCCAGATCCACCACAAGGCGATGCTGCAGTTGAAGAAGGCGGTCAACGATATCCTGTTGGGGGCCAAAAACGTGCGGGTCACCTGTCCGCTGGGTACCGATATTTCGGGCGACACCACGGACACGGTCAAGGAAACAGCTACCGACGTTTCCGTCCGGCGGTTTCCCATGGGCGTACCACAGCCGCTGGATGCCTCGCGCATGTCGGGACAGGTGGTTCTAGCCCGCTACCTAACACCAACGGGTTCCAAATCCTATGAACCACCCTCGGTTCCCATTCACCAAACTGTCATGGCGGACGTGTCTAATGGCCGCATCACTGGTTTGACCGGCGATGCGGATGATATTGAACGCATCCGGAACCAATACCGGCGTGTCGCTGGTTTGTTCGACCTGGATCCGGACATCGTGCATTCCTTCCATGCCGGCATTCATCCCGGATCAACCTATGCCGATGCGGCCGATGACGATCCGGACCGATGGTCAAATTCCACCTTCACAAATCCTCGAACCCTACATTTTCATACCTGCGGTAACTATCCGCCCGGCGAAATCTGCTGGATGGTGATTGATCACACGCTCAGGGTTGACGGCAAGTCCTTGTGGCGGGACGGTCGACTTTGTGTCGATGATTTCGATCCCACGGCCCGCTGTCTTGCGGACTGGCCGGAACTGCGTCCCTTGTTCGACAGCCCATCGATGGCTATAGGATTGCCTGACGGATCGTAGGTCCGTCGTGGGATCGAATCGGGATCAATTGCGAAACATTCACTAGTTGCCGGACGACATCCGCTTGACCGTCAAGCGCTGCGGCGCGAACCCCAATCGCTAAACGACTATCGAACACATCATCGGCTATGTTGCGTTGGGGGCATACACGCGAACCGAGGCGGATCGAGGCGGATCGAGTGAACCCTTGGTCGGATGGCTGACGGGATATGGCGTCCTTATCCTAGAGCTCGACACTGTCGTCGGATCTAAATATTGCCGTACCTGTAACGCTGACCACCATCGCTAATCCCTGTTGATCAATGGCCTTACGGGCGCAATGATCAAATATCACCATAGCGACCATGTGGATCTGTCATGCCTAAAGTTTGGAAGAAAAGCGACGCGGCGATGGGTCGAGTGCTCCGCGATCGGGGCAACCGCACGCCGGCGGCAATTCGAACGTCAACTTCACCAGGCAGACGACGATCCGCCCCAACGGAGATGAACCGTTGATCGGTATTTCGATGCGCTTTTTCGGGGAGAACTGTTTATGAGCCAAGTAAAACTGGCCATCGCAGGCGGTGGTGTCATCGGTCGGCGTCACGCTGGCGCCATCGCCAACGCGGATGCAGCGGTTTTGGTAGCCATCGCCGACCCGGCGCCCAGCGGCAGGCAATTGGCTGAAAACATGAATGTGCCCTTGTACTCGGATTTACAAGAGCTCCTAGCCGCAGAGGCGATCGACGGCGTCATCGTGTCAACCCCGACGGAACACCACTTCAACCCG
>CAZNWX010000442.1:0-1808 GCA_964576415.1 uncultured Magnetovibrio sp.
GGCATTGGCGGCGACTGTTTCTGCATCTATGCCCCAGAAGGCTCCGACGAACTGGTCGCCTTCAACGGTTCTGGACGCGCACCGGGTGCCGCCACAGCGGAATGGTACATGAAACAAGGTATCACCGATATCGAGCAACAATCCCCACATGCGGTCACCGTGCCGGCAGCGATGGATGCGTGGTGCCAACTCAGCCGCGACCACGGCTCCATGGATTTGGCGGAGGTGCTGGAGCCAGCAATTACCTACGCCCGTGACGGCTATCCCGTGTCGTCGCGGGTCAGCGTCGACTTCGCTATGGCACAATCGCTCATACAGGGCGACCCAAACCTGACGCGTGTCTTCATGCCGAATGGAGACACACCAAAGGTTGGCGACATTCACCACCAGCCGGAATTGGCCCGAACCCTAAAGATGGTCGCCGACAATGGTCGCGAAGCCTTCTACACAGGTGAACTGGCCGAGGACATGGTGAGCTATCTGCAAAGCCTCGGTGGCCTGCACACTATGAAAGATTTCGCCAATTCCGTCGGTGATTACGTCACTCCCATCTCCACAGACTTTCGGGGTCATACCGTCTGGGAATGTCCACCGAACGGTCAGGGCGTAATCGCACTTCTTTTGCTCAATATCATGAGTGGGTTCGACACGGACGGCGTCGACCCACTTTCGGTTCAACGCCTACACCAAGAGATCGAGGCCGGACGACTCGCCTATCAGGACCGTAACATTTTTGTCGCCGACCCATCGCAGGCCAACGTCCCCGTCGATTTCCTGTTATCCGATGCCCACGCAGATACACTGCGCGCTCAATTTGACCCCGACAGCGGTATGGATACGCTGCCACCCGTCTCACTGCCGAAACACCAGGACACGGTCTACATCTCGGTTGTCGACAAAGACCGGAACGCATGTTCGTTTATCAATACGCTGTTCCACAATTTTGGCGCCGGTATTATGGCGCCCAATTCCGGCGTTACTTTCACCAACCGGGCCCAAGGATTCGTAATCGAACCAGGGCATCGAAACTGCATCGCGCCAAACAAGCGTCCGCTTCACACGATTATTCCCGGCATGGTCACCAAGGACGGCAAGGCAGAAATGCCCTTTGGCGTTATGGGCGGGCACTATCAATCTTTTGGCCATATGCACCTGCTGAGTAAGTTCTTTGACTTTGGCAAGGACATCCAGGAAACCCAGGACATGCCGCGCATTTTCCCCATCTCGGGCAGCCGGAACGTGGAAATGGAAGGCACTGTTCCGGAAGAAACCGTGGAAGGTTTAAAGAAGCTCGGTCACATGCCGGTCCGTCCAGCCAAACCCATTGGTGGATCGCAAGCCATCTGGATCGACTGGGAACGCGGCATTCTCACAGGCGGCTCGGAGCCCCGCAAGGACGGCTGTGCCATTGGGTATTAGGGAATGAAACAGCGCGTCACGTCCGGCGCGTCACCATCCGTTAGGATGCATTCGCCATGACAGCCTTCACCACACGACCGGAAATTCGCGGAACCTTCGGGGTCTGTGCGTCCACCCATTGGCTAGCTACCGCAGCGGGCATGTCTGTGCTCGAACGCGGCGGCAATGCCTTTGAAGCCGCAGTCGCCATGGGATTCGCCCTTCAGGTTGTGGAGCCACATATGAACGGTCCAGCTGGCGAGGTTCCGGTGCTATTCCGAACGGCCGACGAAGACCAAGTCCACGCGCTAAGCGGCATCGGTACGGCGCCGGCGAATGCCACGCCCAGGGCCTTCCGCGACCTGGGACTGGATCGTATTCCCGGAACCGGTCTCCTGCCAGTTGTCGTT
>CAZNWX010000442.1:1818-2279 GCA_964576415.1 uncultured Magnetovibrio sp.
ACGGTCGTGCCGGGCGCTTTCGACGCCTGGATGAAGTTGCTTCGTGATCATGGGACCTTTAGCCCACGCCAGGTTCTGGAGTACGCCATCGGCTACGCCCGCAACGGTTTCGCCATCGCTCCCACCTGTGCCGACGCCATTGACCTTGTCAGTCCGTTTTTTAAGACTGAATGGCCGACCTCGGCGGCACTCTATCTACCGGATGGTAAAGGCCCCAAAACGGGTAGCCTGTTTCGCAATCCTGTGCTCGCAGAAACCTACGAACGGGTTTTGAAAGAGGCGGGGTCGGCAAGCGACCGCAACGCCCAGATTGAGGCGGCCCGGCGGACCTGGTATCAGGGCTTTGTCGCCGATATCATGGGTGCTCGCGTATCCTAGCTGACCGTCGATACCCAGGCCCCCACAACGCACCCGCCCACCCGCAAGGAGAGCGCAGCTATGTTCACCGCCCGCCGCGCCGA
>CAZNWX010000443.1:0-2277 GCA_964576415.1 uncultured Magnetovibrio sp.
GGTAGGTTTGGCCGCGTTTCGTATATTTGCCCCGGGACTTGGTGGGTACGGCACCCATATAGCACACCAACTTTCCGCTTTCTCGGCCCGTGAATGCTTCCCAATCCCCGTGCTTGCTCAGCGAGGTTCCCGCCGAGGCAGGGGCGCCTGAGCCCGCGAGGACGCAAATAAGGAGAATGATCAAAACCTGATTGATGGTGCGATGGGTTGCCATGCCGATCTAAATAGAACGCCGGATAGTGTCTTGCCAAGCCCGGAACGAGGGCGCAAACAACGAATATGGACAGAACGACCCCGCTGATGATCGACGTGATCCGCGGTAATCTGGTGGAAAGTCGTCATGCGTGCCGCGCCGTGATCGCCCATTCATCGGGACGACTGTTGGACACATGGGGTGCGATCAATGAAGAAGTTTATCCCCGCTCCGCGATAAAACCGCTTCAGGCGCTGCCGCTTGTCGAATCAGGTGCCGCCGAAGCCCATGGTCTGTCGGATCAGGAGGTCGCCCTGGCGTGCGCGTCCCATATGGGCGAAGACTTTCATCGCGATATCGTACGCAAATGGCTGACGCGGATGGGATTGTCGAACGATGACCTTGAATGCGGCGCGCATGAGCCCCGCGATGAAGATGCGGCCCGAGATGTGATCCGGCGGGGGGAAACGATCGACCGGGTTTTCAACAACTGTTCAGGCAAGCACAGCGGATTTTTGACCACCGCTTTACACCTGGGTGAACCGACAGCGGGGTACACGGATGCGGCTCACCCGGTCCAGCGTCGCCTGGCCGATGTGCTGAGCGCGTTAGGGGGGGCCGACCTGACAACGACAGCCCGCGGCGTTGATGGGTGCGGCATTCCGGTTCTGGGCATGCCGCTTTCAGCATTGGCACGGGCAATGGCGCGGTTTGCCGATCCCAGGTCGTTGTCGGATCAACGTGGTCTCGCGGCCGAACGAATCTACGCGTCCATGACATTGCACCCCGCCTGTGTGCGTGGAACCCGGGGGTTCGATACCGCTGTCATGCGGGCGGGCCGCGGCCGCTTCGCGGCCAAAACCGGCGCTGAAGGTGTCCACATTGGTATCGTTCCCGAGCGCCAGATCGGAATCGCCGTCAAGGTTGAGGATGGTGCCAGTCGCGCCTCCGGCGTCGCGTTATGCGCCTTGTTGGACCACCTCGACCTTCTCGATGATCAGGCACGGGAGGGGCTGGCGCCGTTTATGGACGTGTCGCTGACGAACCTGATCGGTGACCCGGTCGGCCGTGTGCGCCCGGCACCCGGCTGGCGCGATTGAGAAACTCGCTGCATCCTCATTCGGATCCGGATTGCGGCATCTCAATTTCTGGGCCACATGCTACGGCCGCGCATGAGGGAGTGGAGAACCATGGAGGTAAGGTCGATGGATGTCGTCTCGCGAGTATTGAAATTCTGGTATGACGAAGACGCACTGGACCTGGCTGCCGATGGGGGTTACCGCATGGTCTGGTTTAAGAAAGACAACGCGTTTGACGAAGCTATCCGTGATCAGTTCGAGGCCGATGTCAGGGCCGCGGCCAATGGGAACCTGGACGACCTGAAGGAAACGGCTGCGGGGGTTCTGGTCTTGTGTATTCTACTCGACCAATTTCCACGCAATCTCTATCGGGGGTTGCCGCAGGCCTTCGCCACTGACCTTATTGCCCTAGCGACGGCTAAAGATGCGATTGCCCGGGGCCTGGATCAGGAATTGGGCAAGACGAGGCGCATGTTCCTCTATTTGCCGTTTGAGCATAGTGAAAATCTGGATAACCAAAACACATCGGTTGAGTTGTTCAAGGCCTCCAATGACGAGCAATCCTACCCCTACGCCCTTGAGCACTATTATGTCATTTCGCGGTTTGGGCGCTTTCCGGGGCGCAACGCGGCCTTGGGGCGTGAGAGTTCGAAAGAGGAAATCCGGTTCTTGGAGGAGTTTGGCGCCTACTGACCTGACTATTCGTTGATGCGGAGGTGTGCTTCTCGGGTTTCTGGCACCGCAAATGCCGCGTCGGCAAAACTTGGTGGTCCCAGAAACACCGGCGCATTGTTTGAAAACGCGTAATCCTCCAACGGAATGCCCAAAAAGCCCTGGTCGAATTCATCGTTGTCATTCTCATCGTGGTAGACGGCGATGGCATAACGCTTGGAGGTCAAGCCGTTGAACTTGTGGTGGGCGGTCCCATCGATGATGGTAACTTCTACCTTAAGAATCATACCGTCGAAATCCGGAAACCGACGCGGATCGTCATAAAGGCCGATA
>CAZNWX010000444.1:0-1195 GCA_964576415.1 uncultured Magnetovibrio sp.
CCGACATATACGGAAAATTCGCGCCAGCACGCGCGCGACTACGGCGAAGTAGTGGCGGCATT
Organism: uncultured Magnetovibrio sp.; assembly: GCA_964576415.1. Taxonomy (GTDB): domain Bacteria; phylum Pseudomonadota; class Alphaproteobacteria; order Rhodospirillales; family Casp-alpha2; genus UBA3470. The sequence continues at coordinate 63 of CAZNWX010000444.1, forward strand.
ATCCGGCGATTACGTCAAGGCCGTCCGTGGATTGGACAGGGATCGTCTGATGCTCGCCGTCGCCGTCCCCGTGCAGCGCTACAAGCAGGTGCTTGGCGGTTTACTGGTCACTAAAGATTCCAAGGATATCGACGATGCCCTTTATGAGACCCGGCGCGACATTCTTAAGGTGTTCGCCGTGGCCCTGGCTCTGACCGTTCTGCTGTCCGTTTATCTCGCCGGTACCATCGCACGTCCATTGCGGCGGCTGGCCCTGGCCGCCGAACGGGTGCGCCACGACCATTCACGACGTCATCGGATACCGGACATGGCCGATCGCGATGACGAGATCGGTGAGTTGGCGGCAACGCTCAATGACATGACCGACGCCTTGTGGAAACGCATGGACGCCATCGACCGCTTCGCCGCCGACGTCGCCCACGAGATAAAGAACCCGCTAACATCACTGCGCAGCGCAGTCGAGACCACGGCCCGTTTGAAGGATCCCGCGCAACAGCAGAAACTGATGGGCATCATTCAGGAGGATGTGGGCCGTCTAGACCGTCTGATCAGCGATATTTCCGAGGCCTCGCGAATTGATGCCGAATTGTCGCGAGCCGAGAGCGAACCGACGGATATCGCCGGCATGTTGGCAACCTTGGCTGACATACAAAACGCTACAAGCGGTTTAACGGGCCCACGCGTTGTGTTGGCACGAACGGACAGCGCTGATCCGTTGATGATCTTGGGCATCGAAAGCCGACTTGCCCAAGTCTTTCGAAACTTGATCACCAACGCCGCAACCTTCAGCCCGAGCGACGGCGTTATCTCCATCACGATTTCCGCTGAGCCCCTTGAAATCCACATCGACGTCGACGACGAAGGTCCCGGCATCCCGCCCGGAAACGAGGAGAAGATCTTTCAACGGTTCTATACGGAACGCGCCGCCTCGGAAAAATTTGGCACCCATTCGGGCCTTGGTCTCAGCATCTCTCACCAAATCATTGAGGCGCATCGCGGTGAAATTCGCGCCGGCAATCGGTTCGATACGGCGGGCAGTGTTCTCGGCGCCCGGTTCACGGTGCGATTGCCCCTGGCATGAGTAACGACATCACAATACAGGTCCATGCCACTTGCGTTTCCCTTTATGGCGC
>CAZNWX010000444.1:1243-2269 GCA_964576415.1 uncultured Magnetovibrio sp.
GGGGGCAGGCAAATCCGACCTGGCATTGCGGCTGATCGACAGGGGTGCGCGCCTGGTCGCAGATGATCGCGTCGATCTCTTGGTTTCAGACAACGGCGTGATCGCCCACGCGCCGGAAACACTAGCGGGGCTCCTGGAGGTCAGAGGCCTTGGCATTCTCCGTTTCCCCGTCCTCGAGGCGACCGTTGTTCGCTTGGTCGTGGACCTGGTGAACCACGAAAACGTGCCCCGGTTGCCCGACCGGCGCATGACTGACCTTATCGGTATGGATGTGCCCGCCGTGACCCTTGATCCCTTCGAAGCAAGCGCTGTCACAAAAGTGCGGCTTGCCCTTAAACTCACTCTTAGCCGTATAATGCGCCACGATGATTGAGCAATCCCAAAGTGCCAAAGACGCCCTTCCGGTGGTCCTCGTGACGGGCGTTTCAGGCGCCGGCAAATCGACCGCGCTGAAATGCCTCGAAGATCTTCGATATGACGCTATCGACAATGTACCCTTGTCGTTGATCGAACGCCTTCTTGTCGGTAACGTTGGCAACGTGCCTACCGCTATCGGAATTGATATTCGAACCCGCGATTTCGATGCCAAGAGCTTCCTTAAGCAGGTTGAGACCCTTGCGACGCGCGCCGACCTAGCGGTCCGTCTACTGTTCATCGACTGTGATGACGACATCCTTGTTCGGCGGTTCGAGGAAACCCGCCGTCGCCATCCTTTGGCGTCCGACCGTCCAGTCAGCGACGGCATACGCGAAGAGCGGACTCACATGGCGTTTCTCCGAGACGGTGCTGAGGTTGTCATCGACACTTCCGACATGAAGCCCGTTGATTTGAAGCCGCTTCTTGAAGGGCATTTCGGCACCGATGCACAGACAGGCCTGAATGTTTTTGTCATGTCGTTCGGGTTCAAATACGGGCTCCCCCGGGACGCGGACCTGGTCTTTGACGTCCGTTTCCTTCGCAATCCGTATTATGAAGAGGCCCTGCACCGCCAAACAGGCCTAGACCCTGCGGTTGCCGAATTCATTC
>CAZNWX010000445.1:0-2252 GCA_964576415.1 uncultured Magnetovibrio sp.
CGACACCTTCGTCGATCACTTCGCCGCCAGCCGAGAATGGGAGGAACGCGAGTTCCGTAAACACATCACCGATTGGGAGATGGAGCGCTAATTCGAGATCATCTGATTGACCGCAACGCGTATCCCACCCCATAGATCACCGAGCATAAGGACGACATGACCAAGACCACACTTACCGGCAACTGGAGTTACCCGACAGCCGTCCGCATGGGCGCTGGACGCATTTCCGAGCTGGCCGAGGCCTGCCGAACACTTGGCATGGCGCGCCCCCTGCTGGTCACGGACCCGGGGTTAAAGGCCTTACCCATGGTAATCGATGCTCTTGCGGCGAACGATACGGCAGGCCTTACCACAGGTTTGTTCTACGAGGTCAAACCCAATCCGCTCGGCAGCAACGTGGACGCCGGCGTTCAAGCCTTCACGAACGGTAACCACGATGGCGTCATCGCTTTCGGCGGCGGTAGCGCGATGGACGTCGGTAAGCTGATCGCCTTCATGGCCGGACAGAGCCGGTCTCTTTGGGACTTCGAAGACATCGGCGACTATTGGACGCGGGCCAATTCCAGTGCCATCGCCCCCATCGTCGCTGTACCGACGACCTCCGGCACCGGCTCGGAAGTGGGTCGCGCGGGTGTCGCCACCCACGAGGGCACGCAAACCAAGAAAGTCATCTTTCATCCCCGCATGATGCCGGGCGTCGTCATTTGCGATCCGGAGTTGGTCGCAGGATTGCCGGCCAACCTGACGGCCTGGACCGGCATGGACGCCTTAGTGCACTGCTTGGAGGCCTATTGCGCGACGGGCTATCACCCCATCGCTGACGGTGTGGCCTTGGAGGGTCTGAAGTTGATCCGCCATTGGCTGCCCCGGGCAGTCGCCGATGGAGCTGACCTGGAAGCGCGGGCTCACATGATGAGCGCCGCCGCCATGGGCGCCACCGCTTTCCAAAAGGGCCTCGGCGCCATCCATTCCCTCAGCCATCCCGTTGGTGCTATCTACGACACACATCACGGCCTAACCAATGCCGTCTTCATCCCCTATGTCCTCATGTTCAACCAACCGGCGATAAAGGACCGCATGGCGGACCTAGCTCGCTACTTGGAACTGCGGCAGCCGTCTTTCCAAGCGGTCGTCGACTGGACCTTGGCCCTTCGTGAACAGTTCGAAATTCCGCACACGGCAACCACACTGGACATCGAGGCGAATCGGTTGGACGACCTTGCCTCCATGGCGGCGATGGATCCAACGGCATCATCGAACCCGGTTCCAGTTAAGGCAGCGGCCATGAGGTGCATTTACGAGGCGGCCATGGCCGGGACCCTATGAGCGACAAAGATACCCATGGACGCTTGTTGGCTTTGCTAGATTCCCACGACGCGCGGTACCGAGTTATTGAACACGAACCGGAGGGGCGCTCCGAGGAAATCAGCCGCATTCGGGGAAACGATCCGGCCCAGGCCATGAAGGCCCTCGTGCTCTCCGTGAGTGGGCGCGGCAAAGGCAAACGCGCCGTCATGGCCGTCATCCCCGGCAACCAACGCCTGGACATGAAAGCGCTATTGTCACATGTGGGCGCGCAAAAAGGCCGGTTCGCTCAGTCAAAAGAAGCGGCGGACCTCACAGGCTGCGTCATGGGCGCGATTCCCCCCTTCAGTTTCCGAAAAGATCTGACCCTTGTCGTCGACGAAAGTTTCAAGGCTTGGGAGGAAGTGACCTTCAATGCCGGACGGCTGGACCGCTCGCTGATGCTGTGTTTCGCCGATTATGAGAAAATTGTCGAACCCGAGTTCGGGCGCTTCGCCACATCTGGAAATTGATTACACCTTCGTCGCGAACGCCGTCGCGCGACGGGAGTTGATGGCCCGTCGGTCAGTCGCGTATTAGCAACTCACCGCCGTGACCAACTTGGCCACTTCCTAAGCGTCCTCGCTGGCCATGGGAAGCCGCAGCGGATGGGTCTGAATGGCCTCCCCCGTGCATATTCGGTAGATTTTTGATGGGGTACAATGTCTCTGGGGGCGCGATGACCTGGCAGTATCAGCCTCCATGCACCTAAGGGGCAATTACCGAGATCAATGTCCTGTAATAATCCGCCGGTGAAATCATAAATTTGCATATTGGTAAAGCCCGTGCCCCAAAACCGATAATGGGAGTTGTCCCGTTCACACTCGATATCAATGATTAGACAATAGGATGCCACCTTCGGCAGCACGATTACATGGCCGAAACGAGATCAGTTAAGGGCCGGGGCC
>CAZNWX010000446.1:0-2248 GCA_964576415.1 uncultured Magnetovibrio sp.
TTCCGCCCGGCGTCGGCCGATGGCGCCGTTCTGGATGGTCGCGATACCGGCGGAATCGTAACCGCGGTATTCCAATCGTTTTAGCCCGTCGACCAGATGGTTGGCCACATGGTCCTTGCCAATAATTCCAATGATGCCGCACATGTCGTCGTTTATGCCTTGCTCTTATTTTTTGTATCAGCCGCCTTCTTGGCTCGGAACTTCTCCGCCCAGCCGTTCATTTGTTTTTGCGCTGCGCGTGTCACGGCTAGGGCATTGGCGGGAACGTCTTTGGCGATGACGCTGCCGGCCCCAACTATGGCGCCGTCGCCGACCTTGACGGGTGCTATCAGGGCCGTGTTGGAGCCGATGAACGCGCCGGCGCCGATGTCCGTTTGATGTTTGAAGAAGCCGTCGTAATTACAGGTGATGGTGCCCGCGCCCACATTGGCGCCGGCGCCAACACGCGCGTCGCCCACGTAGGTCAGGTGATTGACCTTGGCGCCGGGCTCCAGCGTCGCGTTTTTGATCTCGACGAAGTTACCGATGTGTACGCCGTCACCAATATCGGCGCCTGGACGCAGGCGGGCGAAAGGTCCGATGGTGACGCCGTCGGCCACCTTGGCTCCCTCTAGATGGCAGAAGGGGCGGATCGTCACATTGTCGCCGACCGTCACGTCGGGGGCGAACACAACGTTCGGCCCGACGACCACGTCGCGGCCCAGGATCGTGTCATGACTGAAAAACACGGTCTCCGGCGCGGTCAAGGTGGCGCCGTTCGCCATGGCCGCTTGGCGCAGGCGCTTCTGTGCGATGGCCTCGGCCGCGGCAAGATCCGCACGGGTATCGATGCCCGTCAGCTCATCCGGGTCTTGGGCTTCGATGACAGCGCAGTTGGCGCCGTCCCCATTGGCGATGGCGACGATATCCGTGAGGTAGTATTCTCCCTTGGCGTTGTCGTTGCCGACCCGGCCCAGGATATCGAACAGGCACTTGCCATCCACGGCCATGACGCCGGAGTTGCATAAATTGGTGGCCAGCTGTTCGGGCGTCGCGTCGACGGCTTCCACGATAGCCTCAAGATGCCCTGCGCCATCGACGATCAACCGTCCGTAAAGACCTGGATCGGGCGGGCGGAAGCCAAGGACTACGACGGCCGGGTCGTCGTCGCCGCGCCGTCGGTCTAGAAGTCTTTGCATGGTTTCCGGCGTGATCAGAGGGTCGCCGCCAAATAGGATCAGCACGTCACCCTTAAAGCCCGCCATTTGTTGTGCGGCTTGAAGGACGGCATGCCCGGTGCCGCGGTGCTCGGCTTGAATCGCGACGGGATGGGGTTGGATGGACGCGCGGACGTTATCGGCCCCGTTACTGATCACGACCACGACGCGCTCGGGCTCAAGCGTGCTCACGGACGCCAGAAGGTGTTGGATCATCGGTCGGCCGGCGATGGGGTGCAGGACCTTTGGCAGGCCCGACTTCATACGCGTGCCCAGGCCTGCGGCGAGGACAATGGTGGCAACGGGGGCGGGGGCAGGTGTTCGCTTGGACATAACCGGTCTGTCGGCTAAAAGGATACCGGCCTCAACCGGCGTGGCGACATTGCCACAGGCACGGAGTCGGGCCAAGTCAAAGATTGTTTCGGATTCTTGCAATGTCTGCATCCCCCTACGCTGCCGTCGATACGGTGATCTTCGACCTGGACGGAACCCTTATCGACAGCGAACCAGATTTGCGCGCCGCTTTGAACCAGATGCTGGCCTCGCTCGGACGTCGTCCAGTGACGCGGGCCGAGGTTGTAATGATGGTGGGTGACGGGGTTCCCAAACTCGTCGAACGAGCCCTACGAGCCACGGATGCGGAACGCGACTTGGCGCCGGAAGCCGCCGTGGCGCAGTTTCTTGGGTTTTACGAGGCCGCACCCGCTGATCTCTCAACGCCTTTTCCGGGCGCCTTTGAGATCGTGCGAGTGCTCAAGGCTGATGGCCTCAAGCTTGGGATCTGCACTAACAAGCCGGAAGCGCCGGCTCGCGACATCCTGGCGGTTTTTGGATTTTTAGAATTTTTTGATGTGGTCATTGGCGGCGATACGCTTGCCGATGCCCGTAAGCCCGACCCCCGCCCCCTGGCCGCTGCCATCGACGCCGTCTATAGCCGACCGGAACGGGCGGTCATGGTCGGCGATAGCGCCAACGACATCGACACGGCCAAGGCTCTTGGTATGCGGTCCGTGGCCGTTTCCTTCGGTTACCCGCGTGGCGCGGTCGCGGCA
>CAZNWX010000447.1:0-2246 GCA_964576415.1 uncultured Magnetovibrio sp.
CCGTCGGGGCGACCATCATGGGCAGTCTGAACTTTCGAATACGTCAAACGGGCGGTTGATTTCATCAGACCACGGACGAAAGTGTGCCGCGTCAGCCCGCCATCCGGCGCGATCCACATATGGACGGCCAGGCAGGGCCTGTTCTCGCCGGGCCGCAATGAACAAAGCCCATTGGACAGGGCTTCGGGAAGCATGGGAACCACGCGGTCCGGAAAGTATACGGAGTTTCCTCGTTCCCGAGCATCGTGGTCCAAGGGGCTTCCTGGCCGCACATACCAAGAGACGTCTGCGATAGCGACTATGATATGCCAACCGCCGTTGACGTTGGGGTCCGGCTCCGCCCAGACGGCATCATCAAAATCCCGCGCGTCGGCGCCGTCGATGGTAACGAGCGGAATATTCCGCAGGTCTATGCGGCCCTTAAGTGCTACTTCGTCCGCGCCATCGGCATCGACAAGGCTCTCTTCGGAGAACGTATCTGGAATGCCGTTCTCGTGAACGGCGATGGCGCTGATGTTCGTCTGACCATCGGCGTGTCCCAGGCGCTCGACGATTTTGACCTGACGAAGACCCAGATGCTTGCCGCGAATGACCTCGGCCCTTACCAGTTCCCCTTGACGTACGCCCAAGTCGTAATCGTCGGGGACAATGAATTCGCTTTTTTGGCGTTTGTCGGTTGGTCGCAGCCGGCCTCCGTCGCTACCGAGATGATAGACACCGAGGACTTTTGTCGGCGCTGACGCCAACCGTCGGATGGTCTTCGCTTTGTATTCCAGGTCGTTCAATTTGGTAAGCCGTGCGAGAACCCTGTCGCCGATACCAAGTGCCGGCTGACCTTTCCGTTCTGGGACCATGTAGATTCTTGGTGGCGGGACATCGTCGGGCCATGGCGTTGGGTTGGCCATCAGATCGCCGTGTTGGTCCAGCCTGGAAATATTCAGGACGGAGACTTCGGGCAATGTGCCAACGTCTGCGTACTTTCGCCCCCGCCTGCGTTGCAAGCTCCCGTCGATGGTAAGCTCGCGAAGCAGTTTTTTCAGCTCGCGTTTTTGTTCGGCGTCAAGGTTGAAGGCTCGAGCAATCTCGCGTTTACCCACGTGGCCGGGTTTCTCGTTGATGAACTCAAGCACCGCTTCACGCGTCGGAAACGGCGCAGATGGTTTTCGATTCTCGGCCAAAGGATTGATCTCTGACGTCAGGTATCGACTGATTTTCGTCGGTTGGTGGACTTTTTGCTACCCTTGTTCTTCTTCGCGGCTTTGGCTTTGAGTAAGGCCACGGCCTGTTCGATGGTTACCGAGTCCTTGTCCATGTCTTTCGGCAACGTCGCCATCAATCCCCCGTGTTGCACGTAGGGACCCCAACGGCCTTGACGCTGGGTGATTGGTTTTTTGTCTTTCGGATGTTTGCCAATTTCCCGGGGCGGGTCCTTGCGCGGCGCGTTGGCCATAAGGTGAATGGCCCGGTTGAGCCCGATGGTCAGAACATCGTCGTCGCCCTTCAGTGACACGTAGGTGCCGCCGAGTTTGATATAGGGCCCAAACCGGCCGATGGCGGCGGTAATCATCTCGCCTGTTTCGGGGGCCGGCCCCACATCGCGCGGAAGCGCAAGCAAGCCTAGGGCTATCTGCAGGTCGATAGTGGCCGGGTCTAAGGTCTTCGGGACGGAACCACGCTTCGGTTTCGTTTTCTTTGTTTTGGGTTTCTTGCCCTTTGTCTCGACGACAATCTCCTCGACTTCTCCCAGTTGCACATACCATCCGTACGGACCCTTGCGAAGGGTTACCATAAGGTTTGTCTCCGGATCCAGGCCAAGTTCCTTGGGCTCACCGTTTCCATTGGCTTCGTCAGATCCGTCGGAGACCTCGAGCGGCCGGGTCAAACGGCAATCGGGGTAGTTGGAGCATCCGATGAACGCACCGAATTTTCCAAGCTTCAGGTTCAGTCGGCCATCCGCGCAGGAGGGGCACTTGCGCGGATCCTTTCCATTGCCCGTATCGCGAAAGAAATGGGGGCCCAAAAGGGCGTCTAGTTTATCAAGGACTTCCGAAATCCGCAGGTCTTTGGTTTCGTTCACGGCTTCCGAAAATGTACCCCAGAAATCGCGAAGCAACGTTTTCCAATCCGCGCGACCGCCTGAAATATCATCAAGCTTCTCTTCAAGATCAGCGGTAAAATCATAAGCCACGTAGCGGGTGAAGAAGCTCTCAAGAAATGCTGTCACCACCCGGCCACGGTCTTCCGGT
>CAZNWX010000448.1:0-2245 GCA_964576415.1 uncultured Magnetovibrio sp.
CGGAGTTCCACCGGCGCGCCGATGGCGTTGGCCTGGGCGGCCGCCGCGCGGGCTTGGTGTAGGTCGTGGACAATGACCGAACGGATGGACAAAAGAGGGCGCTCTCGATGTTGTCGCGTTACGCAGATACTAAGGAAATATTGTAACGGGTTTTTGTTACTCGGAAAGACCGCAGAGCCTCAACGGTATGTGCCGTCCCATTTCTCCGCGGAAGGGTTGGCCACCGTGCCGTCGTCGGCGACGACGGGCCGGTTCAGGGTGAATACAGTATCCGGATTTACAACCGTATAATCCATATACCCCATGCGTGCGATGGGCCGCATAGCGCCGGTGTCGACCATGCCGTCCTTGATGTATGTATCGTCGATATAGATTCCGACTACCTGACCGAAGACGACGAAGTGACCGCGATCCGATTCTGGTTCCACGTCCGGCATTTGCACGGTCTTCCAGAATTTGCATTCCAGGGCGGCCGGCGCGGCTTTGACCCGCGGCGGGGCGACAAAGTTGGAAGGCGAGGTTTCCAAGCCGGAAAGTTGGAACTCATCGGCATCCGCCGGCACGGTTGCCGATGAGGTATTCATGCCGTCGCGAGTGTCCCAAGTGGACAAGGAACAGGTGAACTCGCCGGTGGCTTCTACATTGTCGATGCTGTCCTTGCGGCCCGAAGAGACAAACATGACGTAATGCGGTTTGTCGCTGACGGCGTTGAAGAAGCTGTAGGGTGCCAGGTTGAAAACGCCGTCGGGGCTGAGTGAGGAAATCCATCCGATAGGTCGGGGCGCGACCAGGGCCTTGAAAGGGTCGTGTTTGAGGCTGTGATGGTTCTCGATGGCGTCGTAGTGCATGGGGCAACCTTTTGATCCGGGTGAGCGTGGCCGTTAGCATACCTGTTACATTTATAAGATCATCCGAAAAACGAGACGCGGCGCCGAAACGACGCCGCGTCCAAGGTTCTCGTACTGGCGAAAGCTGGCCAGATTTTCGCGTTAGCTAGCGTTGGCCAGCGCCACAGCCGTGTCCAACATTCGGTTGGAGAAGCCCCACTCATTGTCGTACCAACTCAGCACACGGACGAAGTTACCTTGCATGACCTGTGTCTGGGTGGCGTCGAAGGTGCTTGAGGCCGGATTGTGGTTGAAGTCGATGGAGACCAGTGGCTCCTCGTTGAAGGCCAGCACGCCCTTGAGGCGGCCATCGGACGCTTCCTTTATGGCGGCGTTGACCTCTTTCACCGAGGTGTCCCGGCCTGACGTGAAGGTCAGGTCGATCATGGATACGTTTGGCGTTGGGACGCGCACTGAGGTGCCGTCCAGCTTGCCGTTCAGTTCCGGCAGCACTAAGCCAACGGCTTTCGCCGCGCCGGTGGACGTTGGGATCATGGACTGAGCCGCAGCCCGGGCCCGGCGGGGATCCGTATGAAGCGTATCGAGCACGGGTTGGTCGCCGGTGAAGGCGTGAACCGTAGTCATGAAACCTTTTTCGATGCCGACGGCCTTGTTCAAGACATCGGCAACTGGCGCCAAGCAGTTCGTCGTGCACGACGCGTTGGAAACGATACTATCATCGCCGCCCAATGAATCGTGGTTGACGCCAAATACGATAGTTTTGTCGACGTCGGTGCCTGGAGCAGAAATCAGCACTTTCTTTGCGCCGGCCTTGAGGTGTTTTGCGGCGGCATCGCGTTTAGTGAACAGACCCGTGCATTCCAACGCCACGTCGACGTTCAATTCGCCCCAGGGAAGCTGCGCTGGGTCGCGTTCGGCTGTTACCTTGATAGGGCTGGTGCCCACATTCATGATATCGCCATCCACGGAGATGTCGGTGATCAAATTGCCATGCACTGAATCGTACTTCAGCAGGTGGCCGTTCATTTCCGGCGAGCCCAGATCGTTGATGCCCACTACTTCCACATCGTTTCGGCGGCTTTCTAGGATGGCCCTCAGAACCAATCGCCCAATCCGGCCAAAACCATTAATCGCCACGCGTACCGCCATGTCCTCCTCCGTTCGCAGGGGCGGCAATGTCGGTCGCTAGAACCTCACGAGACACCGCCGCGAAACAAGATCAATTTCAACCCCGAAGACCTCGACGGTCCCCTTCGGTCGGCAACATCGGATCATTGCCCGACAAGGTCAACGTGAATTTGTGATCACGGCGTTGAAATCTTAGTCGGGCGCGATGATTCCTAAGTGAATCAAGTATATTACACCGCTTTTCTACGAAGTTGGTTGACGCGCAGTAC
>CAZNWX010000449.1:0-2225 GCA_964576415.1 uncultured Magnetovibrio sp.
GCCTCCCAGTGGTGATCAGCAATTATAACGGCTACCGCGAAAGTGTTCGCGATGGCGTCGAAGGGCTTACCGTACCAAGCGCCCAACCGGCACCCGGGGCGGGCGCGGAGATGGCGTTCCTCTATGATTCGGGGTTCGTGCCCTACCCGGTTTTCACCGCAGCCATCTCCCAAAGCACAGCCGTGGACGTGCCAGCGGCGGCCGAGGCATTGAGCCGACTGATCGAGAACGGTGACCTGCGTGCACGCCTGGGAGCAGCGGGCCAACAACGGGCCGCCAGCGTCTACGACTGGCGCCACGTTGTCCGCGCTCATCAAGAACTCTGGACCGAACTGACCGACGTGCGCACCCACGGGAAAGAGAGCGTTCCCCCCTTTCCGGGCAAGGCACCATTCCCTCTCGCGCCGGATCCGTTTGGGCCGTTTCTCGCCCATGCCACAGGCCTGCTGGACGCCAACACGACACTTTTGGCCGATGGCCCCTTCGATGAAGAGGCATTTCAAGCCCTCTATCGATCCGACATTGCCACCCCCCTGTCGGCGGTATTGCTGGATGAAGCGGACACGACCAATTTGCTGAAGCGGATCATCAATGCTGGGGCCATGTCGGCGGGTGACGCGACCAAATACATGGCGCAGGAGCAAATTACGCCGTTATATCTGACCCTCGGCTGGCTGGCGAAAGTGGGATTGATAGCTGTTACCGCGACGCCCATCGACGCCGCTTCGCGCATCGACGGTCCTTTCGGCCGCTCCGAAACCTGGCGCAAACTGGGCAGTGGGTAGGGGCATCGTGTTCCCAGCCTTTCACTCAGAACGGCCGCCGCAGCCGCTAGCCAACCCAACGCGGGTGGCTCGTGACACCACGGCCAAACAGGTCACTGTCGGCCTAGTCGGTTGTATCTTCGCTGTGTCCGGCCCAACCGCAATCATGCTGGCCGTCGGCAACCAAGCCGGGATGGCCCAGGACGAACTCGCTTCGTGGTTGTTCGGCGCTTTCTTCATTAATGGATTTATCAGTCTGATCATGTGCTGGACCTACCGCCAGCCCGTCGTGTTCCGTTGGTCGATACCGGGGATCGGTCTGGTTGGTCCGGCGCTGGAACACATGAGCTTCGCGGAAGTCCTTGGTGCTTACTACGCGGCCGGCGCAGCGATGCTGGTCCTGGGCCTGTCCGGATGGGTCCGGCGGATCATGGAGGTCATTCCCTTACCCATCGTCATGGGCATGGTGGCTGGGGTTTTCCTTCAGTTCGGCCTGGATTGGATCAAGGCCTTCACTACCGCGCCGGTGATCGCCTTCTCCATGACAGCCGCCTTCTTTGTCACGACGGCCGTACCCGCCGTCGCCAATCGCATCCCACCGTTGATCGTCGCTATCGCCTTAGGCGCTCTTTGCCTCGCAGGCCTCGGCGACGGTCCCAACATGGCGGAAATGCCCGATACGTTGGCGACGCCGATCTTCCAGTTCCCGGCATTCTCCTGGCAAGCCATGTTGGAGTTGGTCGTACCGTTGATGGTCACAGTCCTTGCGGCGCAGAACAGCCAGGGAATTACGGTGCTCACGGCCGCGGGCCATCGCCCCCCCATCAACGCAATCACCTCCGTGTGCGGGATCGGTTCCTTGATCACGGCAACTGTGGGGACGGTGTCTACCTGCCTCACCGGCCCTCTAAATGCCATTCTGGCCGGCAGCGGCACTGCCCGCGAAGGCCAATACACTGCGGCCTTGCTGGCCTCTATCGGCGCCATGTTGTTCGGTCTGTTCGCGCCATTCTTCACCTCGCTGATGCTGGCGACGCCCGCGGAGTTTATCGCGACGTTAGCCGGCATCGCCCTATTGAACGTGCTTCGGGGTGCCTTCATGGCGGCGTTTCGCGGCGATTTCGCGATGGGCGGCTTGATCTCCTTTATGGTCACGGTGTCGGATATGTCGCTATTCAACATCGGTGCGCCATTTTGGGGCCTGGTGTTTGGATTTGCCGCCTCCTGGATGCTGGAACGCCATGATTTCGAGGCCCACGGGCGAAACGCCTCCGGTTAGAATTTTTTCATCAAAATTATTGAAAATCAGAAGCATTGTGCATTTGTGTTCTTTGCCATTTGCCCCCACATTCGAGGTAATCTCTCCACTCCAAATTAGGATTCCAAGATATGCCCAACTATCCCGACGTCCAGCTTTTCATCGACGGCAAATGGCGCGAAGGCGCTGAAGGCAAGACCTTG
>CAZNWX010000450.1:0-2224 GCA_964576415.1 uncultured Magnetovibrio sp.
GCGGTCGTTAGTAGGCCGAAGGAGAATTAATAAGATGGATGACATTATCCGTACCATGCGCATTTCCGGTTCTGGTATGCGCGTTCAGGGCCAACGCCTCCGCGTTATTGCACAGAATATCGCGAACGCTAATTCCTTGCCGCAAGAGCCCAACGAAAATCCCTATCGCCGAAAGGTCATGACGTTCAGGAACGAATTCGACCGGGCGACTGGTCTCGATATGGTGAAGGTCAACCGCGAGCGCCAGGATATGTCGGATTTTGGCAAACGCTACGAGCCGAACCACCCCGCCGCCGATGCGAATGGCTATGTGTTGACACCGAACGTGAACACCATCATCGAACTGAGTGACATGCGCGAGGCGCAGCGGTCCTACGAAGCCAATATGAATGTCATCAAAGCATCAAAGGCGATGCTAAACAGCGCTATCGAATTGCTGCGATAAGCCACAACGCTTTCAATTTTGGTCGGACATATCGGCCTAAAACGGGAACAAGACCCAATAAAGGGAAACATCATGGTTGCACCGGGAAACGCCTATATAAGTGCCGTCAATTCCTATAACAATGCGGCGAAGGGCAAATCCTTCGAAAGCCCGACGTCGGATCCGGCCAATGACATCAAACAAGGCGAGTTCGCTGATCTGGTGAAGAGCGCCATCGACGAAGCGGTACGGATTGGCGAGCGCAGTGAGCAATTGACTATTCAAGGCATCAATGAGCGCGCCGACGTTACCCAGGTGGTGACGGCCGTAGCGGAGGCGGAACTCACCTTGCAGACTGTGGTTACTGTCCGAGACAAGGTCATCGAAGCCTACAAAGATATTATCCGTATGCCCATGTGAGCCCGTTTCGGCTATACTGCGATTCGCCGATCAGCGGCGCATATTTCATGGGTCAAACGAGGATGCCCGATGAACGAAGCGGCAGTAGTCGAAGTAGGGCGGGAAGCCCTCTGGGTCATTCTCAAGATTGCCGGCCCGATCATGGCGTCCGGTCTTGCCATCGGTCTTCTCATCGCCTTGTTTCAAGCGCTCACGACGATTCAGGAAATGACACTGACGTTCGTGCCGAAGATCATCGTCATCTTCACGGCGGTGATCATTTTCCTGCCGTGGATGATGCAAACGGTCACGGTGTTTACGCAGAAGTTGTTCGACCGCATGATTTCGCTGGGATAGGGCCGGCGCGTGCTCGAGGAACTACTGCGTCTCAACCTCTTCGCATTCTTTCTGATCTTCGCACGTATCGGCACGGCGATCATGTTCCTGCCAGGCTTCAGCGTGACGTATGTCTCCGCCCGCTTTCGTCTGGCGTTGGCGCTGGCGATAAGCTTTGTGATCTTTCCCGTTTTGGCGGCCCGGTTTCCCGTTCCGCCCAATGCCCTTCCGGATATGGCGCTGATGTTCGTCGGCGAAATCATCGTCGGCAGTTTCTTTGGCCTGATCTTGCGGGTCCTAATTTCATCACTTCAGACGGCAGGGACCATCGCGTCCTTGGCATCCTCGATGGCCAATGCCCTGATCCAAGATCCCATCGCCGAACAGCAAAGTTCGACCATTTCCGGGTTCCTGCTGACCATCGGCGTTGTCCTGATATTTGTCACCGACATGCATCATTTGATGTTGCGAGCACTGTTGGAAACCTACAACATGTTTGAACCTGGCCAACCGCTTCCTTTCGGCGATTTCGCCGATACCATGGGGCGACAGGTGGCGGACAGTTTTGCCCTCGGTTTGCAGATGGCGGCGCCGTTCGTCGTGATCGGTCTCTCGTATTACATTGGCCTCGGTCTTCTGGGACGCCTGATGCCGCAGTTGCCCGTTTTTTTCTTCGGCCTGCCCTTGCAGATAACGCTGCAGTTATTCGTGTTCACGATCACCCTCTCAGGCATTATGATAGCGTTTATTCAGACCTTCGAGACGAAGGTGTATCGGTTCATACCTTAAGGGGTTAGGCGATGGCGGAAGAAGACGACGCCTCAAAAACAGAAGAGCCGACATCAAAGAAGCTTGTCGACGCCAAGCGCAAGGGTAACGTTGCCCAGTCACAGGAAATCAAGAACTGGGCGATTCTCCTGGGCGCATCGGGTGTGTTGATCTTTCTTGCGCCGATCATGGCGAATGGGGTGCGGATTACTGGGAGACCCTTCATAGAGAAGCCGCATGCTATTGATTTCAATTTTGGTGAGTTTACAGAGTGGTGGGCGGACCACCGCTCGTTCC
>CAZNWX010000451.1:0-2216 GCA_964576415.1 uncultured Magnetovibrio sp.
CGATGACCCAAAGCGTGCCGTCGGGCTTCAACACCCGCCGCGCAGCCACCAACCAATCCCGGCTGAACTGGTCATACGCGGCGAAGCTTTCGAACTGATCCCAGTCATCGTTGACGGCATCGACCTTGGAATTATTTGGCCTATGCAGCTCACCCTCTAATTGGAGATTGTACGGCGGGTCGGCGAACACCATGTCGATGCTGGCTTCTGGCAAGGAGTTCATCTGTTCGATGCAGTCACCGATCAGGATGCTGTCGGCGAATGCCGGCGGGCTAATGGTCGGGGCCGGGCCGAGCCCTCTCCGTTTTTTCTTATGATCTCTGCCCATAGTCGGCGCAGCATGAAGAACCATGGAGTCGCCGTCAAGATCGAAATGGAATCAAAGGGTTAGAGGCGATCCAACGCAAGATATGGAGCCCGTGACTCAGTCGGGACTCAATATCTTGCGGATTGGCGCGAAGCTTTTCCGATGGAACGAGGTTATCCCCAGGCGAGCCAGCGCATCCTGATGTTCCCGGGTCCCATAACCGGCATTGGAGGCCCAGCCATAACCCGGGTGGCGGGCGTCCAGTTTGCGCATGATACGATCCCGGGTGACCTTCGCCACGATGGAGGCGGCCGCAATAGAAAGCGAATGCCCGTCCCCTTTGACCACGCATTCGAATGAGCATGCCAGCGCCGGTTCGCTGTTCCCATCGATCAACGCGTAACTCGGCGTGGGATCGCCCAAGACGGCAACCGCGCGCGCCATAGCCAGCATCGTCGCCTGCAGGATGTTCATGATGTCGATCTCATCGACACTGGCCTCCCCGACACCGATGCGGGCGGTAGCCCAGAGTTCGGCGAACAGGTCTTCACGGGCGTCAGGCTTGAGCTTCTTCGAATCATCCAGTCCCGTCCGCAGCGCCGAGGACAGATTGTGACGATCCAAGATCGCCGCCCCGGCGACCACGGGGCCCGCCCATGGGCCGCGGCCAGCCTCGTCAACGCCGGCGATGACGTCATGGCCAGCGCGCCGGGCCGCATCCTCAAAGGTCCAATCAGGCATCTTTGCGAGACCCGGTTGGTTTGCGTCGGGAACGCGGTTTCTTGGCCGGCGCGCCCTTGCTCATGGTCACCGTCTTGGACGTCGATTTTCGTATCGCCGCCTTTCGCGGTGCGAGCTTTCGCTTCGGTGCCGGCTTCGCCTGAGACGTCGGCGTGGACTCGGCATCGATCACCAGAGGTTCCGTCTGCGGGAACGCTCGCTGGGGTTCGGTTTTCGCAGGCGGAAGGATCTCGACGGCGGCACTCGTATCCTCGGTTTTAATGAATGGAGTGTCCGCTTCTGACGATTGGGCCGTTTCGTGTTCCCGTTTGCGCCGCAACCGACGGCGGCGGAGCCAAAACGCGGCCCTGCGAAGCTGGCGCTGCGTACTCGTGCGGGCGCCGCCGATAGCGTCCGAAACCAACTCCACCTCAGGACCGTAGACCAGCTTCATCAACTCGCGGCCTTCCGTGACGCCATAGCTCACCAGCAACTGGACGCGACGGCCCGTGAAAACCCAAAGCGGGCTCAATGCGAGGCTCATGACCGTGACGGCGATGATTAGGCGGCTGTTGGTTTCGCTGATGACGTTAACGTCGACCGCAATTACTGCCAAAAGGAAAGAAAATTCGCCCACCTGAGCGATCATAATCCCAGCCAAGAAAGCGTGGTGCAGCGCCTGACCCATTAAGGTAAGCGCGGCCACGTTAATGGCCGTCTTGAAGATGGTGATGATCGCAAACAGGGCCAGCACAATGCTTAGATTGTCCCAGATGTAATCAAGGTCGATCAAGAGCCCCACGGACAGGAAAAACACCATCATCAAGACGCTTTGGATGGGTTGCGTGGCTCCCAACATGGGTTGACGGTCGGTAGAGTTGCCGATGATCAGGCCGGCCAGGAAGGCCCCGTAAGCCGCCGAGAGCCCCAACAAGCCCGACAACTCCGCCAGGCCGAAACAGAAACACAATGCACTCAACGGCAACAGGTCCGCGTGCCCAGCGACGACCCTTGAAAACGGCAGTTCCACCTTTCGCCCACCGCTCAAGTACAGAATCAGCCCGACCAGGAAGGCTACCGAGAACAGAATTTTCGGCACCACCAGCCAGTCGACACTGTCGCCGCCCATGGCGTTGACGGTAATCATCATAGGCACCACGGCCAGATCTTGGGCAATCAGCACACCGAC
>CAZNWX010000452.1:0-2211 GCA_964576415.1 uncultured Magnetovibrio sp.
GGACCCAAACCTAGACGTTCCGGACACGCAACTGGGCGCGGCCTACCCGAACCCGGTGGAGCCGCCGTCAGGCTGCACCTTCCATCCGCGCTGCGCCAAGGTCATGGGTCATTGTTCCACCCGCGCACCAAAAGCCATCGCCACGTCGGAGGGCAACGTGGAATGTCATCTTTATGACAAGGTGCAAGGTGCGGCGGCATGAGCCGCGCGGCGGTCATCGAAGAGATCGAAGACTATTTTGACTCCGGCGCGTACGTCCATGAGTTATCGGCACGGGTCGCCATTCCATCGGAAAGCCAGAAGGACGACAGCCAGGCAGATCTGCAGCGTTACCTGGACGAGGCAATTCAGCCCGCCTTCGAGGCCATGGGCTTCACTTGCGAAGTTTTCGACAATCCCGTCGCGGGGAAGGGACCGATCCTTCTCGCCAGCCGCAACGAAGACGATAGTCTGCCGACCGTGCTGGGCTACGGCCACGGCGACGTGGTGCGGGGGCTAGAGGACCAGTGGCACGAGGGGCTCAACCCCTGGGTCACCACGCAGGACGGCGATAAGCTCTACGGACGCGGCACGGCTGACAACAAGGGCCAGCACACCATAAACATGGCAGCCATTCGCCAGGTGCTGAACGTCCGTGGGCATTTAGGCTTCAACGCCAAGTTCATGGTCGAAATGGGCGAGGAGAACGGCTCGCCTGGCATCTTCGAAGTGGTGGAGGCGAACCTAGAGAAATTCGCCGCTGATGTCTTCATCGCCTCCGACGGGCCCCGGGTGGCGCCAGACCGACCGACCATCTTCCTGGGCGCGCGAGGCGCCAAAAACTTCGACCTGGTCCTGAAATGCCGCGAAGGCGGCCACCACTCAGGCAATTGGGGCGGGTTGTTGACCAATCCGGGTATTGTGCTCTCTCACGCCATCAAATCCATCATCTCATCCACCGGCCAAATCCTAATCAAAGAATGGCTACCGCCGCCCATGTCGGACGCGGTGCGCAACGCACTGGCTGACATCGAAATTAGCGGCGGCGCCAACGCGCCGGCCATCGACCCTGGCTGGGGAGAGCCAGGCCTTTCGCCTGTCGAGCAGGTCTATGCCTGGAATAGCTTCGAGGTCCTGGCCTATCGCACGGGCAATCCGCGCCAGCCCGTGAACGCCGTGCCGCCGGAAGCCCGGGCCCATTGCCAACTCCGCTTCATCGCCGGCACGGACCGCGACAACATCCTGCCCGCGCTCCGGAAACATCTGGACGACTGCGGTTTCGAGGCGGTTCAGATCGAGCCACCACCACCCGAGAACGCCATCGACTTCAACGCCAGCGCGACGCCTCCGGATAACCCCTGGGCCGCATGGACGGCCGACGCCATGTCGCGAACCACGGGCAAGAAGACCGCCGTGATCCCGAGCCTCGGCGGTTCCATCTGCAACGACCTTTTCAATGTGACGCTGGGTCTGCCATCCATCTGGATTCCGCACTCCTATTCGGCCTGCTCACAGCACGCCCCGAACGAACACATCCTACTGTCCCAGGCCCGCGAAGCGCTGACCATCATGGCCGGCGTCTATTGGGACCTAGGCGAGCCCGGAACGCCCGGAACGAAGGCCCATTGAGATGACCCGCGACGCCGTCATCGCGCGCGCCCACGCCTACTTTGACGATGCGGACGGCTATTGGGCCGACCTGGCGCGACGCGTCGCCATTCCAACCGAATGCCAGAAGCCGGAGCGATTACCCGTGCTCTATCAATACCTGGAAGAGGAAATGCGCCCGTGCTTCGAGGCCATAGGCTATACCTGCCGGGTCTACGACAACCCCATGGAAGGCATGGGCCCGGCACTTCTGGCGACCCGGATCGAGGATAAGAGCCTGCCGACAATTCTGGGCTACGGTCATGGTGACGTGGTCCGCGGCCACGAAGGACGCTGGGCCGAGGACCGAGACCCGTGGAAACTCACGCGCGATGGGGACAAGGTCTACGGGCGCGGCACGGCCGACAATAAGGGTCAGCATTCGGTTCATATGGGCGCGCTAAAGTCGGTGATTGAGGAACGCGGACACCTAGGTTTCAATTCCAAGTTTATCATCGAAACTGGCGAAGAAAACGGATCCTGGGGCTTCAAAGATATGGTCGCGCTCCACAAGGACGATTTCGCCGCCGACTTTTACTTCGCCTCCGACGGGCCACGCGTCGACATGGCCAGGCCAAACCTGAC
>CAZNWX010000453.1:0-1961 GCA_964576415.1 uncultured Magnetovibrio sp.
GGATCGCGACCCCGACGGAGGCCGCCTCCATTGGGGTTTGCTTCGCGATGTTAATCGCGGCCTGGAACAAGGCCCTGAACCTTGAGATGCTGAAGGAAGCCTTTGAGGGCACCATGCGATCGACGGCGATGATTATGCTGATCATTCTTGCGGCCGTGTTTTTGAATTTCGTACTTGGCTTCATGGGGGTTACGCAGGCCATCCGTGAGGGTATCAAGGAACTGGGCTGGACGCCCATGCAGACGATGATCGTGATCATCTGCTTCTATCTTTTGTTGGGCATGTTCATGGAGACACTCTCGATGATGCTGACCACGATCCCCGTGGTCTTCCCGATAGTTGTGCACATGGGCTTCGACCCCGTATGGTTCGGGATCATGATCACTGTGTTGATGGAAGCCGCGCTGATTACGCCGCCCATCGGCATCAACCTTTACGTGGTACATGGAATTCGGGCGCGCGGCGGCAATTTCAATGACGTAAGTTATGGTGCCGTGCCGTTCCTGTTCGGCATGTTCTTCCTGATCGCGTTCTTGTTATTCTTCCCGGACCTGGCGCTTTGGTTGCCACAGCTCGTCTACCACTGAGGACTGAAACGTGGTGGACATCGATACTGGTTTGAACGTCTGGCAGATGACGTCGAACCATAACCGGATGATCGAGCTGCAAAAGGACACGTCGCCCGCCAAGGACGGTCTGGTGGAGGTCGCCTACTTCGGCTCTTCGGCCTTTAAGATCACCTCGCCGAAGGGTGTGTCGGTGATGATCGATCCGTGGCGCAACCACCCGTCGCGCAAATGGGACTGGTACTTCCACGACTTTCCGATCACGGAAGTGGACATCGGCACGTCGACCCACGCGCACTTCGACCATGATGCCCTGCACCGTCTGGACGCCCACGTGCTCCTGGACCGCTTGATCGGGCAGTACAAATTCGGGGACATGACGATCACCGGCTACGCGGACAAGCATGCGATCGACACAAGCTGCGCGATCTATGACTTCAAGAAGATCCACAAGCTCTTCCACGGCGTCGACGTGGAGCCGCCGGATAATCCCCGTTCATGGGACCATTGCCTGATCGTGTTGGAGACCGGCGGCATTAAGATCGTCCATTGGGGCGACAACCGCCACGACCCGCCCGAAGACATCTGGAAGGCCCTGGGCCACATCGACATCGCCCTCCTGCCCATCGACGCTTCCCAGCACGTCATGGGGCATATCCATACAGCGCACATCATCGAGACCCTGAAGCCCCGGGTCATCATTCCGCACCACTATTACATCTGGGACGTTGTCCAGCGCCAGAGCACGTTGCAGACCTGCGAGGCATGGGTCGAGGCCTACGACGAGAAGGAGACGCTGTTGACTCCGACCAAGGTCTACGACCTTAAGGGGTTGGAGGGCCTAGAGCGGGTTGTCCACTTTTTCGGGGATAATGTGGCGTTTGATAAGGAAACGTGGCTGAAGGAAGGCTGCTAGGCCTCAATCTCTCAACTTCGCATCAAGCTGTGCCGGCAAGTCGGTGATCAGCATGCTGCCTGGCGTGTGGGTAATGCAGATTTCCGGCTTTGCCATGCGAATGGCGTTCTGCGGCGTCACGCCGCAGGCCCAAAAGACGGGTATTTGATTGTCCGGTATCTCCTGCGCATCACCCCAATCAGGCTTGGAGATGTCGTTTATACCGATCTGTGCCGGATCACCCAAATGGATGGGAGAGCCGTGCGTGTGTGGAAACCGTGATGTGACCTCGACGGCACGGATTGCGTTCTGGGCGGTCATCGGGCGCATGGAGACTACGGTGCCACCGCTGAACGGACCGGCCGGCGTCGTCATCATCTCGGTGACGTACATGGAGACGGTCAGGTTCCGGTCCCAATGCTGCAAAGGCACGCCCTCGTTCACGAGCGCCTGCTCGAAGGAAAACGAACACCCGATGATGAAGGCGACGAAATCGTCGC
>CAZNWX010000453.1:1971-2207 GCA_964576415.1 uncultured Magnetovibrio sp.
CGGTCAGTTCACCATTCCGATAGACATTGTAGCTTGGAATATCCGTGCGGATATCGATGTCGTGACCCAGCGTGGGCAGCATAGGATCGCCCGTCTCCGAAACTCCGACCAAGGGGCACGGCTTTGGATTGCGCTGGCAGAAACGTAGAAAATCGACGGCTAGATCGGCCGGAAGGATGGCCAGGTTACCCTGTACATAGTTGGTCCCGAGCCCACTGGTCTCGCCGGTGATCTTG
>CAZNWX010000454.1:0-2206 GCA_964576415.1 uncultured Magnetovibrio sp.
GGTCCGGCAAGGTCGGCTACGGTTTTACGGAAGTGGGTTTCAGACGCGGACTGGAGATGGGCGTCCGGATGATCGGCTGCGATGCAGGCTCCATGGACCCTGGACCTTACTACCTAGGAACGGCAACGCCGTTCGTATCCGAGACGGCGACACGGCGTGACCTGGGCTTCATGTTGCAGGGCGCGCGGGAATTTGATGTTCCCATGATCATCGGCTCGGCCGGGGGGGGCGGTAGTGATGCGCAGTTGGCCTGGACCGTTAATCTTGTCGAAGACCTTGCGCGGCAGCATGGGTTGTCGTTCAAGCTGGCGATCATCAAGGCTGAGCCGGACCGGGTCTATCTCAACCGTCAGGTATCGGATGGCCGGACGGCCCCTCTTGGACCGATAGAAGAGCTGACCACAGACACTGTCGACCGGGCGACACGCATTGTCGCAATGATGGGGGTAGAGCCGCTCCAGAACGCTCTGGACGCGGGCGCCGACGTCATCATTGCCGGGCGGTGTTCGGACGCGGCCATCTACGCCGCGCTGCCGCTTATGCACGGACATGATGCAGCGTTGGCCTGGCATTTGGGAAAGATTATTGAATGTGGGGCTCAAGTTATTGAACCCCGCGCTGGCCAGGATTGTATAATTGGCACGCTAAGCGACGATGGTTTCGAGGTGGAGCCCGGACATCCCGATAAATTCTGTACCAAGACCCGCGTTGCTGCCCATACCCTCTATGAGAACCCGTCACCCCACGAGTTGAAGGAGCCGTCCGGGGTGTTAGACTCGTCTCTCTGCACCTTCACCCAAACGGACCCGCGAACCGTTCATGTCACCGGCAGTCGCTTCAAGCCGACTAAATCGTATACGGTTAAGCTCGAGGGCGTTCAACGGACCGGGTTCCGCTCCATCTTTATTGCTGGCGTGCGCGATCCTGTGTTGACAGCGGGATTTGCCGATTTCGCGGCGGCTTGCCATGCCCGGACCCGCGATCAGGCGCGCAGCCTGGAGATCGATGACGATGCATATACAGTCGCCTTTCGTACATATGGCGCTGGTGCCATCATGGGCGATCGGGAATTCGCCGCGCTGGATCTAGCGCCGACAGAACTATGCATCATTGGCGAAGTGATTGCCGATGACGAGGCCACCAGCCGTGCCGTGTTAGCGAAGGCGCGATACGCTCTCCTGCATACGGACTTTGATGGCAGGCTCTGCATATCGGGCAACCTGGCGTTTCCGTTTTCGCCGTCGGACATTTCCGTAGGCGACGTTTTTGACTTTTCTGTCTGGCATACACTTGAACTTGATGACCCGCTGGAACCGTTCCCCGTGACCTACCAGGAGATTGCGTCGTGACCGGCCGCAAGCTAAAGGATGTGGCTAGTGTTATCCGTTCGAAGAACGCGGGGCCGCTGCTGTTGACCTTGGATGTGATCCTACCGGACCAGGCGACTTTTGATCAGGTGGTCGCCGCTGGCGTACTTGAGCCGGCGCGCATGGCGGAACTCTACCGAGTATCCCACAACGAAGTCAGCGTCATCCCCTACGTCCAAGCCCTGGCAATCAAGATTACACTTCCACGCCGGCATCGTTCTGGTGGACCGTCAGATTCCGACGTATACGGTGCGCAACAGCACGTTCCTTTGTTTAACCTTAAGATTTAATCACCGAATATGGCGCCCATGAGCGACGTATTGCAAACCCTCCTTAATCTTCTTGATTTGGAAGTTCTGGAAGCTGACTTGTTCCGTGGTCACGGACCTAAGTCGGATCGACCTCGAGTTTTTGGCGGGCATGTCATCGGTCAGGCCCTCGTGGCTGCCAGTCGTACGGTGGAAGGGCGCCGGCCGCATTCGCTACATGCTTACTTCATGCGTCCCGGCGACCCTAGCGTACCTATCATTTACGATGTGGACCTTTTGCGGGACGGACGCAGCTTTGCGACGCGGAACGTTGTGGCGCGTCAGCATGGTCGGCCTATCTACCAGATGGCCGTTTCGTTCATGACAGCTGAAGAGCATTTCGATCATCAGACCGACATGCCAGACGTGCCCGGCCCCGATGAGCTGCCGCCGGAGAAGGAACGTCGCGCGGCCCTAGTGCATCTGTTGCCGAAGGCGGATCAGCAACGGTTCCTGTCCGAACGCGCCATCGAAATTCGCCCTATCGACGCGCCTCCGCCGCCAACCCATGAACCATGCGAACCGGTGAGG
>CAZNWX010000455.1:0-2204 GCA_964576415.1 uncultured Magnetovibrio sp.
GAAACTGGCACTGCCCACCGATCAGGTGCTGAGCTTGGATGAGCGTCTTGGCCTGCACCCGGCCCTTGAACGCTTGATGCCGCTATGGATTGATAGACACTTGGCGATTGCCTTGGGGGTGGGGTATCCCCAACCCAGCCTGTCGCATTTCCGCTCAATTGATATCTGGGAGACGGCGACCATGGCGGAAACCTCCGGCGAGGATGGATGGTTGGTCCGTTTGTTCAAGGAGAGCCGCCCCCCGGCCACGTTGCCGGCCGAAGGTCTCGTGTTGGGTCGCAATGACCCGGGCCCCTTGGCCGGCGAAAATGCACGGGTCATCGCCTTGAAGAAGCTCACCTCGCTCCGAAAGCGCCAACGAAAGAACTTGAATTCCGCCGCCGGTTCCGCCAATCCGCTGCTCGACCATGTCGTCGTCGTCCAGAACCGCATGGACTTAGCGGAACGCTGGCTGGTGGAGAAGAACTTGCAGGACGTATCCTTGGCGGGGACCTTTCCGACCCATGATTTTGGCCGTCAGATGGAAACGGCGGCGCGGTTCATCGCCGGCGGCAGCGCGGTTCCGGTAATCAAGTGCGCGCTGGGCGGGTTTGATACCCACGCCGGCCAACTGGGTCGCCACCGCCGGTTGCTGACACAGCTTGCGGAGGGCTTGAGCAGCTTCACCCGGGCCATGAAGGGGGTCGGAATGTGGGACGATGTCCTGGTCATGACCTATGCGGAGTTTGGCCGTCGGCCCCGCGAGAACGCCAGCAGTGGCACAGATCACGGTACCGCGGCACCGCAACTGATCTTGGGCGGGCGCGTGCGCGGTGGCTTCTATGGCGAACAGCCGCCACTGGATCGATTGGAGGGACAGAACCTGGCGTACAGGCTCGATTTTCGCGCCCTTTATGCCACGGTAGCGCGCCGATGGTGGGGATTGGACGGGAAGTTCCTAGGGCCCCGGACCCTGCCTCTGATCACCTGTGATATCCAACGTCCTGGTGCGTGTCATTGTGGTTGGACGTGCTATATAGAAGATATGGACGATCCATTTGACCTGACTGATGCTGACACGGTCCCGACGACGCCCCGGAGCGCTCCGCCGCCACCGGTGGCGCATCTGGAGCACCTGAATGAAACGCAGCGCGAGGCAGTAGAAAGCGTCGACGGGCCGCTGTTGGTTTTGGCCGGCGCGGGCACGGGCAAGACCCGGGTGCTGACCACGCGGCTCGCCCATATCCTCATGCAGGGCAAGGCGCATCCAGGACAGATGCTGGCCGTTACCTTCACCAACAAGGCGGCATCGGAAATGCGGGAACGCGTGGCCGCCTTAGTTGGCCGTCCGGTGGAGGGCTGGTGGGTTGGAACCTTCCATCATCTGGGCGCGCGACTGCTACGCTACCACGCCGAGGCCGTGGGTTTGACCCCCAACTTCACGATCCTCGATCAGGATGATCAGGTGCGCCTCGTGAAGCAGTTCATGGATATCCATGAGATCGACGACAAGCGGTTCCCGGCGCGTTCCGTGGCCGGTTACATACAGCGCTGGAAAGACCGGGGGTTGATGCCAGACCGGGTGACCATGAACGAGGGTGCCGATCTGGACGATGGCCGCATCCTCAACCTCTATCGGGATTACCAGGCGCGTCTGCAGCAGGTGAACGCCGCCGATTTTGGTGATCTGTTGCTGCTCTGCATCGAGATGTTTCAGGCCCAACTGGAAATCCTGGACCGTTATCAGAGAAAGTTCCGTTTCATCCTAGTGGATGAATACCAGGACACCAACGTGGCCCAGTACCTTTGGCTGCGGCTTTTGGCGCAGGGCCACAAGAACATCTGCTGCGTTGGAGATGACGATCAATCTATCTATTCCTGGCGCGGTGCCGAGGTCGGCAATATCCTGCGTTTCGAAGAGGATTTTCCGGGCGCCAAAACCGTGCGCCTGGAACGCAACTATCGGTCCACCCCGCATATACTGGCGGCCGCGTCCGGCTTGATCGCGCACAATGAGGACCGGTTGGGGAAGACGCTGTGGACCGACGTGAACGAAGGCGAACCGGTGCGTGTGCGCGGCGTCTGGGATGGCGAAGAAGAAGCCCGCGCCGTAAGTGAGGAGATCGAGGCCCTGCAGGCCAAGGGCCACAAGCTCAACGAGATTGCCGTCCTGGTCCGTGCTGGCTTTCAGACTCGCGAGTTTGAGGAGCGATTAATTACCCTCG
>CAZNWX010000456.1:0-2202 GCA_964576415.1 uncultured Magnetovibrio sp.
CGAAGAGGGTGCGGTTCTATTCATCGATTTACGTGAGACACGGGAACGGCAAATAACCGGAATTATTCCTGGATCCCTCCACACCCCTTACCTGTCGCTGGATGACGTCATTGAAGATGGTGGACTGCTCAATGCCATGGTCAGAGAAACCGGCAAGTCCCTGATGCTATATTGTGCCTACGGCGAACGTTCGGCCTTGGCGTTGCAAGCCCTCAAAGAATCGGGTTTTGACAAGATCACCCACCTTAGTGGTGGCATGGATGCCTGGATTAGTGCCGGCGCGCCAACACAAGCTTCTGGTGCCACTTGAACTTCGGTCTACAACACGCCGCTTCATCGGTATGTGTTCACCACCTGCTTAACTGCGTTGATGTCCCAAATCAGATTAAAGCGTGGATTAAGGGCGCGCCCAAATGCTCGGATTATCAGCGTTTTGCGCGTTCATTATCGGATCTACGACCTACATAGCGCACTGCTAAGCCGCGCCGTTAACCCAATCAACAGGCACCGGATCCGACTAGAGGCTCAGCCCTCGTGGTGATTGGCCTGCTGGTCAAAAAAGGAAGCCGTGCTAGGAAGCTGCGGCAATTCCATCTCGTAGGAAATGGTCCGGACCTTGTTCGTTGCCTCACCGTGCACGATTAGACCTTCGAATTTATTTGGCATTGGGCTTGGAGAACATGGAACGGCATCGGCATTCGAATATACGCAGATAAAAAGGGTACGAGGACGCGTCGACCGGTTCGCTTGGGAGCCATGCATCAAACAGGTGTGCATCAGGCATACGGAACCCGCCGACCCCAGACAGACTGAGGACGACGCCTGCGCATCCGCGGCAACCTGATCATCAACAGCGCCTGTGAACGTTCCACCGTGCCAGAGGCTATGCAAAGGTCCTCGATGGGATCCCGCCGCCACTTCCAAAGGCCCGTTCTCTTCCGTGACGTCGTCGATCATAAGCAACGCCGTGACCACATCATCATTGGTATGTGGCGTGAAAGTGAAGTCCTGATGCCATTTGACCTCGGTGTTACCGCCTGGGAGTTTGGAATTGATCTTTGAGTGGTGGAACTTCACGTTTGGGCCGATCAGATCGGTGACACAATCGGTCATACGGCTTGACGCCATCGCTTCATAATAGGCTTCTGAGACTTCCACCGGCGCGTTGACCCTGCGTAAAGCCGGTTTATCGACACAATGCGACGCCTCAAGATCGAACCGAGGGTGATCATTGATGGTCGTTCCATAAGGCTCTGAATGCGCAATGCTTTCCGTGACCCAACCGTCAAAGGTCTGCTGCAGTCGCTTCAAGAGGTCAGGCGCTACAGCATTCTCCACGACCAGGAATCCATCGCGCCAAAAATCATCATATTGCTGCTGTGTGAGGGTCTTGAGGGTCACTGTCTCCCTCCCGATGGTCAGGATTCCGCGGCAGCCATGAGCAGATCGGCGGCCTTCTCGCCAATCATCAGAGCCCCCGCGTTCAAATTTGCAGACAGCATTGTGGGCATGATGGATGCATCGGCAACCCTCAAACCTTCAATGCCGTGAACTCGCAATTGGTCGTCGACAACACTATCACTTCTGTCCGCGGAGCCCATACGACAGGTGCCCATGGGATGGTAGGCTGTATTGCCTGTTTCCCGCGCATGAGCAAGCAGATCGGCATCATCGATACGATCTGGTCCAGGCCAGATCTCTTCAGCGACGTAAGTGCTGAACGGCGCCGTCGCCATGATCTTCTGGCCCAAACGTATGGCCGCGAGGAGGGTCCTTCGATCTGTCTCCTCGGCCAAATAGTTACCTTGAATTTCGGGGCGGACAAATGGATCAGAAGACACAGCATGAACATGGCCGCGGCTTTCTGGCCGCTGTTGCCAACAGGCCACAGTCGCTCCGGGAAACCGGTCCAGCCCCGACTGAACACCGCCGGGATAGCTTGCCGGCGTAAAGGTGAGCTGGATATCGCCGTTTTCCAGCGAAGGTTCCGATTTCCAAAAGCAATAGACCAACGTTGGCGTCAGCGCGAGTGCGCCCTCCCGACCGAACCCATAGCGAATAACCTCACGGATCAGCGGCAATCCGCGAACGCGTTCGTTGATCGTCTCAATCCCGTGCATGCGGTTGATCAGCCGGACGGCGAAGTGGTCGCGAAAATTTTCACCCACGCCCGGGACATTGCGCACTACATTAATGCCCAAT
>CAZNWX010000457.1:0-2180 GCA_964576415.1 uncultured Magnetovibrio sp.
TTGCCGGCGTCGCCGTGCTCCATCATTATGCAGCGGACGATGTCGCCGATCTGGCGCGCCGGTTTTCCATCCCCATTCTGACTACCTACAAGGCCAAGGGTATCCTTCCCGAAGATGATCCTCTAGCCCTTGGCGGCCACGGTCTGTCTCCGAAAGCGTTCAGCATCATCAAGCCGCTGATAAACCAAGCGGATGCCATTGTTCTTGCCGGTTACGATCCCATCGAGATGCGTTCGGAATGGTGCGATCCCTGGGATATCGGCGAAGATGGCCCGGCCGTGATCGAGTTTTCCGCCGAAGCGAACCGACATTTCATGCATCACGCCAGTCACAGTTTCATCGGTGACGTGGGCGCAGGTATTCATGCGCTCACCGAAAGCGTATCACGCAACGGGTCCTGGCCAGGTGGCGAGCCGGCGGCGACGCGTGCCGCTCTCAAGAATGCCTTCCCCCGCGACGAGGAATGGGGACCGGCGGCGGTCATCGATGTTTGCAGAGACGTGCTGCCCCGCGAAACCGTGGTCGCCGTCGACACGGGCGCACATCGGATCCTGCTTGCCCAGCAATGGGAATGCTTTGGCCCGCGGACACTTTTGCAGTCCACCGCGCTTTGCACCATGGGTACAGCCGTGCCCCTGGCGGCCGGCCATCAGTTCGCCGCGCCGGGAACCCCGGTCGCGGCATTTTCCGGTGATGCGGGCATGGAGATGATCCTAGGCGAGCTGGCGACGTTGCGGGACGCGAACCTGAAATTCCCCATTATTGTCTTCGTCGACGAATCCCTAGCCTTGATAGAATTAAAACAACGGCGGGACGGCATGAATAATCGGGGCGTGGACTTCGGCGGGACGGATTTTGCCGCCGCGGCAGTCGCCATGGGCGGACAAGGGGTTACGGCGGACTCGCGAGATCATCTTCGTACGGCCCTTGAGGAAGCAATGGGCGCGGATGTCTTCACACTCATCGCCTGCCCGATTGGGCGGAAAGCCTACGACGGCCGATTCTAGTCGCATATTTTATCGACTTCGTCCTGGCTCAAACCGTCCTTCGGCTGCGGCCCTTCCAATTTAATGCCATCATCGATCCGATCGATGGCACGATCTACGGTCGTTAGTGCTGCGGTGGCGTCCTCGCTAACAATGATGACGAGGGAGTTCCACGCGCCCTCAATGGCGTTGATCGCGCGCACCACCTTTGCCCGATCCTCGCTTGTGATGTCATGAAAGGAACAGGCCTCGACAATGTACGAGACATTGACCCTAATTTCGTCGAATAACCGATCGGCCCCGCCATATTTGATTTGGGCCTTCAAGTCACTAGTAACCAACTGTGTCGATGCTGCCGCAGCCACGATTTCGCCCGTGGCTGCCGTCGTTTCTTCCGAAATTGCCTGCAGGTGGTCAGCCGCCGAACAGATAAGGCGATCCTCCGCGTATGTATTTTTGAAGGAAGCGAGTTCTTCATTGAACCTCAGGGTGTTCTCAAAGATTCCCAGGGTCTCTCTCTATAGCGCTTAAGTAACTGAATCTGGGTTCACCGTAGGTTGCTTTCCCCATTCCTCGACGCATCAGAGTGGGCGACTTGTTGGTTGTTCAAAGGTCACGCACATTCCATATTTATGAACTATGTTTCCTAACCCTTGGGCAGGAGGAATTGCCTTGTTAAAAGTCACAAAGTCGGACGCCGAATGGCGCACTCAGCTCTCGCCGGAAGCCTATAAGGTTTGCCGCCAGAAAGGGACGGAACGTGCGTTCACAGGAGAGTACGACAAGTGCTACGAGCCGGGGATCTATGTCTGCGTTTGTTGTGGAAACCCGCTGTTTTCATCGGACGCGAAATTTGACTCTGGTACGGGATGGCCAAGTTTTTATTCGGCCATCGCAGACGATGCCATTCGAGAAGAAGAAGATATTAGCCTGTTCATGCGGCGGACGGAAACGTTGTGCGCGATTTGCGACGCCCTTCTTGGTCATGTGTTCCCTGTTGGACCGGCCCCTACGGAATTGAGGTATTGTATGATCTCCGTGGCGTGGATACTTGTGCCGGCAGACGATCAGGCCGACTAGGCGCACAGATAACGAGGCGTCCAGATGTCTGAGCCAAACCGCCCGCCCATAGAGGGTCTTCGTGTCATTGACTCGTCAACCGTCATTGCCGGGCCGACCATTGGCATGCTAATG
>CAZNWX010000458.1:0-2176 GCA_964576415.1 uncultured Magnetovibrio sp.
CATTTTCTGACAATATTTCAGAAACTTCTGGTGATTTCTTCAGAGCTTCATTTAATGTACCACCCTCCACGGCAGTCCGTTGTGCGATCTGATAAATCAGTTCATGAGCCTCCTGCCGTCCGATCATGGGTGCGCGGGCCATCATGACCGCCTCAGAAAGCAACAGGCCGCCGGTGATATCCAGGTTGCGGCGCATGTTGTCCACCTTCACCTGCAGACCGCCGGTTAGAGTGACTATCTTAACCACGGCCGCATGGGTTAGATTGTGCAATCGTGAGACGTACTCACGCTCAGCCTGAAGGACGACCTTATCCCGCTCCGTTTCCGCCACCAGCCCCTCCATGGCTGGCGCCATGCAATACCGGGCCGCACGGGCGATGGCCGCGACACCCTCACAGATGGCTGGATTCCGTTTTTGCGGCATGGTCGAAGAGCCGACCTTGCCAACCGGGAAAGGCTCTTCAAGTTCCGCCGTTTCAGTTTTTGACAGCAGGAAGATCTCATTGGCGATTTTGCCCATGGTGCCGGTGATCGCGGACATGACGAAGGCGGCTTCGGCCATGGTGTCGCGTGCTGAATGCCAGCAGATGATAGGCACGCCAAGACCGAGGCGTTTGCATAGGCCAGTCTGCACGGCGATCCCTTGGTCGCCAATTGCCGCCATGGTGCCGACGGCGCCTGCAAATTGCCCTCGGAAAACGCGGGGTGCGGCCTCGCGCATGCGTGTTTGGTGGCGGCGCACCTCATCAAGCCAGATGGCAACTTTATAACCAAACGTAACGGGCAGAGCCTGTTGACCATGGGTGCGCCCGGCCATAGCTGTATCGCGATGTTTACGGGCTAGGTCCGCGAGATTATCCGTCAGGGTCACAAGGTCGCGTTCGACCAGGGCCCAGGCATTTTTAATCTGCAAAATCTGTCCGGTATCCATGATGTCCTGCGTCGTCGCACCCCAATGCAAGTAGCCGGCCCATTCGGGGTCGCATTTGGCCTCCATGGCTCGGACCAACGGGACGATGGGATGACTGGTGCGGTCCATCTCAGCCTTCATGGCAGCCAGATCATAGGTGTTCGCGTCACCAGTCTCGGCGATGGCCTGGGCAGCTTCCTTGGGGATTATGCCCAATGCCGCCTGCACCGCAGCCAAGGCCACTTCCGTATCCAGCCATTTCTGAACTGTCATGCGGTCATCGAAAACTGCGCGCATTTCCGGCGTTCCAAATTGATCGCGAAACAGTTTGCTGTCACCCACGTAAGCGCTCATCAGACGGCCTCCTCTTTGGTTACGGCACCTTAAGACTGCGCTGTCGGGCTTGCAAAAGCGAGGCGATTTCAGTTTGGCGTTTTGGCGTGTCGTTGGGCGATGGCGGTCCACAGGGAGTCATTCCAGGCGGATGCCGAAATCTGCACGGCTGCGTGGAGCGCTTCGGAGAGGGTTCGGGCGTTAGTTTCCGACACCTTGGGTTTGTCGGCGAACTTTTTGACCGTTACCGCGTCGAACCGGACCACGGCCTTGTCCCGGTCCCATAGGGTATGGGTGGACAGCACATTCTCCAGGTTCTCGGAAAGATCCATAATATCGATGGTGATCTGGTGGTCCCGATTGGATGTTCCGCTATAGGGGCCTTCGGTCAGGAACATGGGCGTGTGGAAGATGACCTGCCGTCCCGCGATATCGCATGTCCATTTGACACCGTAGTCCGCGAATTCGAAGGCCTGGCCTTCGGCCGGGGTCTTGCCGTCGAAGCGCAAATCATAATGGCATTGTCGGGAGGCAGATACCGGGAGCCGGCCTTCGATGGCCTTCTCCAGCATCCCGTCGATGACCGGCATCAGGGTGGAGTGGTAAATAAATCCGATGTCCTTGCCGTTGTCGCCACGTATCGCCAGCCAGTGCTCTTTCGCACGCCCGACGACGCGGACACGTTCGCCGCGTACACGACGACCAACGCGCCGGCCATTGGTAGCAGGGCGGATGCGGACGTTCGCATCCTGAAGAACCAGGTACGTGCCGTCGACCGGATACACCTGGGTCTTGAGGAAGGGAATGGTCTTGTGTTTTGGTTCGGCCGTTTGTGCGAGTGTCGGCGCCGAGGCGGTCAGGACCGCGGTCAATAGCGCGCTGCCTGTTAATCGAAGACCCGCTATCGTCACCGTGGTCGTCCTCTCAAGAGAA
>CAZNWX010000459.1:0-2170 GCA_964576415.1 uncultured Magnetovibrio sp.
GCTTACCCGGCACGGGCGGTTTTATCGGCGAATTCCTTGTGCTGCTAGGCGCCTTCCAAGTAAACGCCTGGGTATGCGCGCTGGCGGCTTTAGGTGTCATTTTGGGCGCGGCTTACATGCTGTATCTCTACCGGCGGATTATCTTCGGCGAACTCACCAAGGACGTATTGAAGAAGATTGCCGACATGAGCCCTCGTGAATGGGCCGTGTTCGCACCGTTGATCATTCTGACACTTTGGATGGGCATATATCCGTTGCCCTTCCTGGACATCATGCACGTCTCAGTCGAGAACCTACTGCAACAGGTGCAGACGGCTCAAGCGGCGGCAGCCAACGTAACGTTAGCCGGACGCTAGGACGGGGAAGGGACAAAAGATATGCCTAATACCCACGTACCCGAACTGATCCCCGCGCTGCCGGAGCTTTTCCTGGCGGTGATCATCATGGCGCTGCTGATGTTTGGCGTATTCCAGAAGGGCGGACGCGACGAACAGGACGTTACCACTTTCCGCTACGTGACTTATATGGGCATCGTGGCCTTGTTGTTGGCGGTGCTGCTCACGACCCTGCTGGCCGGCGAACGCCTGGTGACTTTTGGTGGCATGTTCGTCTCCGACGGTTATGCGGTCTTCTGCAAGGTTTTAGTGTTGCTGGCGTCGACCGGATCATTAGTGATCGCGAAAGGATTCCTGGAAAGACATAGTTTGGCCCGGTTCGAGTTCCCGGTCCTTGTGGTCTTCGCGACCCTCGGCATGCTGATGATGATCTCGGCCAACGATATGATCTCGCTCTATCCTGGTCTCGAAATGCAGAGCCTCTCGCTCTACATAATCGCCGCTTTCCAGCGCGACGACACACGCTCCACGGAGGCAGGCCTTAAATATTTCGTACTAGGCGCTGTGGCGTCCGGAATGCTGCTTTACGGCATGTCTTTGGTTTATGGTTTCGCCGGCACCACCAGCTTTGAGGTCATGGCCAAGTTGTTCAACGACACTGGCCCCGAAGGTCCGGGCACGGGCATGATCTTCGGGATTGTGTTTATCCTCGCGGGCCTGGCCTTCAAGGTGTCCGCCGTGCCTTTCCACATGTGGACCCCAGACGTCTACGAAGGTGCGCCAACGCCGGTCACGGCCTTCTTCGCAATTGCCCCGAAGATTGCAGGGATGGCACTGTTCATGCGGGTCATGGTTGGACCTTTTGGCGATCTTTTGGCGCAATGGCAGCAGATCGTTGTTTTCATTTCCATCGCCTCAATGATCCTGGGTTCCTTCGCCGCTGTAAACCAGCGCAACATCAAGCGCCTTATGGCTTACAGCTCTATCGGTCACGTCGGCTATGCGCTGATCGGCCTGTCGGTCGGTTCGGAGGCCGGTATCCGCGCGGTACTGATCTACCTGGCCATCTATCTGTTCATGAATATTGGCACGTTCGCATGCATCCTCTGCATGCGGCGCGGCGGACGCATGGTGGAGGGGATCGATGATCTGGCGGGCCTGGGCAAGACGCACCCGATGATCGCGTTGGCCTTGGCGATTTTCATGTTCTCTATGGCTGGCATTCCGCCGCTGGCCGGTTTCTTCGGCAAGCTTTACGTCTTCCAGGCCGC
Source organism: uncultured Magnetovibrio sp. (assembly GCA_964576415.1). Lineage (GTDB taxonomy): Bacteria > Pseudomonadota > Alphaproteobacteria > Rhodospirillales > Casp-alpha2 > UBA3470. The sequence goes on from CAZNWX010000459.1 coordinate 1,607, forward strand.
AATCGCAGAGGACCTCTATACCTTGGCGATCATTGGCGTGCTGACCAGCGTGGTTGGCGCTTTCTATTACCTCCGGATCATCCGGATAATGTACTTTGACGAAGCCGAGGATCCGCTGGATCAGTCCGTAGACCGCGAAATCGGCGCGCTGCTGACGCTCACCGGAATTCTGATCGTGGCATTCATCGCCTATCCGAAACCGTTGGTGTCCAACGCGGCGGCGGCGGCGGCGTCCCTGTTCTCCAGTTGAGCACCCTCGGAACATGTCCGAACCACGCCTCCCTTCTGTTTATAACCTGATTTCTCTGGAGCGTTGCGCGTCCACAAATGACGAGGCCCGCAACCTCGCCCGTCAGGGTGAGGACGCTGCACCTGACGGCACCTTGGTTTGGGCACGCGAACAAACCAAAGGGCGGGGCCGACGCGGACGCGACTGGGTCAGCCCGCCGGGCAACCTTCACCTATCCCTGATCCTCCGGCCCGAGGTGCCGCTACGCGAGGCGGCGCAACTCAGTTTCGTCACTGCTGTCGCGCTTTACGATGCCCTTGGCAATATTTCGGAGC
>CAZNWX010000460.1:0-2166 GCA_964576415.1 uncultured Magnetovibrio sp.
TGCCGGCCATGCCGGCGAGTTCGCCAAAGATGGCATCACCGTCAATGTTGTGGTGCCGGGCGGCCCCACGGATACGCCGATGGTCCCGGCGGTTACTAAGATGGCTCGTAGCTTAATGATTCGACCGACCGCCATGGTTCCACCCATCCTCTGGTTGTGCTCCGCCGATGCGGACGCGGTGACTGGCAATCGGTATGTGGCGGCAAAATGGGATGCTGATGTGTCGATTGCGGATGCCTGCACCGCGTCTGAAGCGCCCATCGCCTGGCCGGAACTAGCCAGATCACCGGTCTGGCCCGGTGCGATCCCGGACAAGGAATAGGAGGAATTCAGATGTCGAGATTGGACGGGAAGGTGGCGTTTATCACCGGCGGCGGCGGCGGCATTGGCCGAGCTACGGCGGAGCGCTTTGCAGAGGAAGGCGCGAAGGTTGTGATTGCCGAGATCAATCCGGACGTTGGCGCTTCGGCCGCGGAATCGGCGCGGGCAATTGGTAGAAATTCCGGTGGCGACTCGCACTTCATCGAAACTGACGTGAGCGACGCCGATAGCGTTCAATCGGCGATCGCGGAGACCGTGGATCGGTTCGGGCGCCTCGACATCCTTCATAACAACGCCGGCGGATCGACCTTGCAGGATGGACCCGTGACCGAAGCGCCCGTGGAGGAGTTCTGGCGCTGCATTAACCTAGACCTGTTCGGCACTTTCCTCTGCTCCAAGTATGCGATCCCGATGATCGCCAAGTCGGGCGGCGGTTCCGTCATCAATATGTCATCCAACGTAGCGCTTATGGCCCTGCCGGGGCGCGATTGCTATACCGCCGCCAAGGGGGCCATCGCCGCCATGACACGGTCCATGGCGGTGGAGTATGCACCGGACAAGATCAGGGTTAACGCCATTGCCCCATCGGTGACTTTGTCTGACCGGGTGAAAAAACTGTTGGATGGTAGTCCCGAAATTAAGGCCATTTCAGAGACACATTTGTTGGGGTTGGGCCAACCGATCCACATTGCAGAGATGGCCGTCTACCTGGCGGCCGATGAATCGTTGATCACCACCGGGCAGGTCATTTCGGTGGACAGCGGCGTGACCATCGTCTGAAGGAGTGGTTTTGCGCCGTTTATGTTATGCTTGGGTTAACGCATTTGATAGGAGGTAAGAATGTCTGATACGAACCCCAGAGATACATGGAAATTCGTCCATGCCGAGGACAAGGACGCCGATTGGAAACCTGGTCTGCGTGAGATCTTCGACTATCGTGATCTTGGCATCAAAGACGGCACCAATGGCGATTATATCGCCCACATCATCAAGGCCAACGGCAAGAAGCAGAGCGATCAGGTTCAGGAGTGGCACCTCCATGAATGCACCTTTCAGTTCGTCTTGGTGCTGAACGGCTGGGCGTCTTTCGAATACGAGGGCGAAGGCGTACACACCATCCGCAAGGGCGACGCCATCAACCAGCGCCCGTGGATCGCGCATCGGGAAATCGAATGCTCGCCAGATTTCGAGGTTCTGGAGATCGTTGCCCCGGCGGACTTCGAGACGCGGATCGTCGAGGCTCCAGAAGGCCACGCCGACGCCGCAGAATAGGGCGTCGTCCGTGATCGTGATCTGCGCCTCGCGCCTTTTTTCGGGTGTCGCCGAGATTGAGCAGTGCATGTAAGTGTTCTGCGCCTGCATGGAGGCGGTCTGCCTGGAGATGCTCTGCAATGAAACCGCCTACGTGGCGGTTCGCGGCTCAAATAGGCTGCGGGTCGTTGTCCTTGTTGGCTTCGCCCTCGGTCGGGGCGTCCCCAAATACTGATTCAACGCTGACCTCCGGTTCCAGTTCCGCCGCTGGCGTTTCCGGAAGCTTCATCTCGGGCGCAACCGGTTCCTCAGGAGCCGGCGCCACCGGCTCCACTTCGACGCGTGGCAGGACACCGTCGGGCGCTGTCGCGGCGCCGGGTGCATGCACCTTGCCGGCGCGGGCCCGAGCCACGGCGATGATTTTTTCCAAATCTACACCGCTGCATAGCCCCAGACCCACGGGGTTTTGTGGTTTGATGTTGGGAGTGTTCCAATGGGAGCGGTCCCGGATGGCGTTGATGGTTGGCTTGGTGGTGCCGATCATCTTGGAAATCTGCGCGTCACTCAGTTCCGGGTAATTCTTCAGCAGCCAGG
>CAZNWX010000461.1:0-2165 GCA_964576415.1 uncultured Magnetovibrio sp.
GGCATGCGCGCCAGATCGACAACCACGGCGGCGCCGCTGATATCTTTACCAAGCGCGAGGGGCAGCTTTGATTTGGAACGCTCGAAATCAGCAGAGGCCAGAAGCTCGCGTAGGTAGACCATTTCGCGCCCCACGTTTGGGAGCTCAATACCGATGACGTTGCGGCCCGGCACGACCGCGACACGGACTGATACGGCACTCATGGAGCGCGCGATGTCGTCGGAAAGGCCGATCACCCGGGAAGTCTTGGTTCCCGGCGCAGGTTCTAGTTCATAAAGTGTCACTACCGGTCCTGGACGGACTTTGACGATCTCGCCTTTGATGCCGAAATCTTGCAGGACCGTGGCGAGGAACTTAGCGTTCTGCTCGAGGGCATCCTTGTTGACGGCCTCCCGGTCTGCTTTGACGATCGGTGCTTCCAGAAGATCAAGAGGTGGCGGTGCGTATGTGTTGTGGTCTGGTTCCAGGTCAAGCTTGCGCTGCCGCGCGGCTTGGGCCTTTTTGCCAGTCTTCGGTTTTGGTTTGCGTGGCGCCACGAGGCCGGTGCGCGCCGGCGCATCCTCCGCAGGCATCTCTCCGCCGACCGGGATCCGCACGGCGATGTCCTCCGGGTCATGATCGTCAGGGTCATCGTCATCGGTGGACGCCGTCAGCGACTCCGCTGATTTTTGCCTTTCGACGGTTTCCGGCTTGTGGCGGCTCCAGGCCGGCACTACGAGAAACGCCTCGCAGCTTTTCTTGAAGCCGTGGCCCAGTAGCAGAACGCCGGCGCCGATGGCAGAGCCCGAGGCCTGCCACTCCCGCCAGGTTAAACCGAGTCCAAAAATCCAAAAAAGCATCGCCATGAACGCTGCGGCAATGCCGATTTGCAGGCCCCCGTGTGGCCAACCGGCCGCAGCCAAAAAGCTAATGGAACGATCGTGGATTAACGCACCAACTACACCGCCCATGTGGGTTGGCAGAGGCCAATCGTCAGCAACTGGCAAACTGCTGAGCCCAATCCCGGCGGTAACGGTTGCAACGATCAAGGCGACGCCGCGCGAGCCGACGAGGGAAAGGCGCTGCTTTCGGATGATCCGCCAGGACCACCCGAGCAGACCAATAATGAAAAGGTAGGCAGAGTATCCGAAAGACTGAACCAGGATGTCGGCAATCGTGGCCCCTGAATGGCCCAGAAGATTGGCCGGCGCAAGATTTGTCGCACTATTGAAGGAAGGATCGTCGGGTCGATAAGAGATAACGGCAACCAAGAAAAAAGTGGCAACGAGCGCCAGCGCAACGCCACAGAACTCGGACATACGATCACTGAGAAATGCCCGCGCGCTGGCTGGCAGAATGGCGGTCACCTGATCGCTAGCCGCCCCCGAGCGGTTGGTAGAATCAAAGAATTTAAAGGACAAACTCATACTCTCAGATTAGGCGTCGAACCTAAACAAGCCCTTAACGAGACAAGCCGGAGAAAGAATGTCTCCGGCCTGTCCGCGGTGATACCGGCGTATTGAGGGAGCCGCCGGTAGGGGGTGGACGTTAAAGGGTTTGAGACCCGGTACCGAACTCCTGATAGGCCTCCATGCCACATTCGGCCTTGTCGAGGCCCAGAACCTCATCCTCTTCTTCGATTCGGATGCCGACTGTCATCTTTAGAATGAACCAGACTATGGCGCTGACCAATGAGACAAACGCTCCGATAGCGACGATGCCGATTAGCTGGGTGACGACGGAACCTGCCCCGAAGATGCCGACGCACAGTGTGCCCCAGATCCCAGCGACTAGGTGGGCGAAGATGGCGCCGACCACGTCGTCGATCTTCATCTTATCGATCATGGGCACCGCGATCACGACTAGGGCGCCACCAACCCCGCCGACGATGAGTGCGATAAAGTGGTTCTGCAGATCTGGTCCTGCGGTGATAGCCACCAGGCCGCCGATGGCGCCGTTCAAGGCCAGCGAGACATCGACCTTGCCATACATGAACTGCGCCAGGACCATCGACACGGTCACGCCGGCGGCGGCGGCTAGATTAGTATTTACGTAAACAATCGACATGGCGGTCGCGTCAAGCGCGCCGCCGAGCGCGAGCTGGGAGCCGCCGTTGAAGCCGAACCAGCCGAACCAGAGGATGAAGGTGCCTAACGTCGCCAGCGGAATGTTGGCGCCAGGAAGCG
>CAZNWX010000462.1:0-2157 GCA_964576415.1 uncultured Magnetovibrio sp.
CGAAGCCGCCTTCCTCGGTGACCAAATCGACTGTGTTGACCGAGCACCGACCCGTATACCAACCACGCGGGCGTGAGCCGGTCACCGCCTCATGAACGGCAATAGCTTCACGAATGTCGGCCAATTCGGCGTCCCGGGTGTGATCCTTGTAGTCGACCCACTTGAGGCCATGGGAGGCAATTTCCCAACCGGCCTCCAGCATTGCCGCAACCTGGGCCGGCCCGCGCCGTAGGGCCGTGGCCACGCCGTACACCGTGACCGGCACCCCGAGGCCCGTGAACAGGCGGTGCAGGCGCCAGAACCCAGCCCGGGCGCCGTATTCGTATATGGATTCCATGTTCCAGTGACGTTGCCCTTCCCAGGGTTGTGCGCCAACGATTTCTGAAAGGAAAGCCTCGGAAGCGGAATCACCATGCAAGAGACAGTTCTCGCCACCTTCTTCGTAGTTGACGACGAACTGCACACAGACAGCCGCGCCCTTCGGCCAATCGGCGATTGGTGGCGTAGCGCCGTATCCCTGCATATCTCGTGGGTAGCGGACCACTGTGCTCATTATTTCCTCATCAAGACGGCAATAATGTAAATCAAGACAATATCCATTGCTTTTAAAAAATTCCGAAAGATGTTTAAGAATTTGACGGCTATTGTTATCGGCGTACTTTGGCAGTCATCGCGTCGAGTTAGGAGGGCCACATGGCGGCAGGCACCGGGTTTCTGACGACCCATATTCTGGACACGGCAAACGGCTGTCCAGCCTACGGCGTGAAAATTGAACTCTATCGGTTGTCAGGCGACGCCCGCGAACACATAGTAACCATGGTGACTAAAAACGATGGCCGCACGGCCCAGCCGGTCATCGCACAAGGTGAATTAGCTGTCGGCACTTACGAATTGGTCTTTTCGATCGGCGACTATTTCGCCGGCTATGGTCAAAAGCAGGCGAACCCCTTCATCGACGTAGTTCCAATCCGTTTTGGTATAGCCAAACCAGATGAGCACTATCATGTGCCCTTGCTGGCCTCGCCGTTTTCCTTCTCTACCTATCGCGGCAGCTGATACGTTGATTTTTGCGCGTTGTCAGCCATTTCGCGAGGGTGACAAAATATAGACCAGCTGCAGCGGCAAAATGGCCCATTCCCGTGATTGTTTCTCCTATATGGTGAATTTTGACAATGATCCTGATCAAATCTCCGTTCGGTCAGAAAATTAAATTTAAAGATGCAAATTATCACGAAATCAACTGGTTCAAATCGCAGTTGGGGATGTTTGCGGGAAGGGTGGGTGGCCCACTCGATGTGCAGCCGTGTGCGTCCGGCCTCAGCTTTCGAGGGTTCGCTTACACTCGCCAACGGTGTAATCGATGAACAAGCGGATCTTCGGGTCCTGCAGGCGCTTGTGCGGATAGATGCAGGAGAAAGGCAGTGGTGTCGGCGGCGTCGTGGTGCAGACACGAACTAATTCGCCGGATTCCAGTAACTCAGAGATCTCATAGACCGACTTGTTGATGATGCCGCTGCCCGCCAGCGCCCACCCCGTGAGCACATCGCCGTCATCGGATTCCAACGGGCCTGTAAAGTCGTAGCGCTTGGCTTTGCCGTTCACCTGCAGCATCCAGAAGAACTCGTCCGCACCCGGATAGCGAAGCAGAAGGCATTTGTGGTCACCGGCAATCAGGTCGTCGCCGGTTTCCGGTATGCCGTGGTCCGCGATGTAGGCGGGCGACGCGCAGAGTACGCGCTGGAACTCATGAATGGGTCGGACCCGCAATTCGGAATCCGTCAACCGCCCTAATACGAAGGCCGCGTCCAATCCTTCGTTGGTGATGTCGACCTTCCGGTCCGATAACCGTAGTCGAATGTTGATGTCTGGATAGTCGGCCTTGAAGGTGGGGATCAACGGCGCGAGCATCTTTTTGCCTAGGCCCAGTGGGGCGGCAATGAAGATCGTGCCCTTGGGATTCGAGGTGGTGTCAGCTATCCCGCCTTCGACGTCGGCGATGGTCTCCAGGATCTTTGTGGCGCCCGTGTACAGCATTTCGCCGTGCGAAGTGGGCGTCATGGATCGGGTGGTGCGGTTGAACAGGCGCACGTTGAAATGCTTCTCCAGTTCGGAGATGCGGCTGGAGACCACGGCGGCCGATATGCGCAGATCACGCCC
>CAZNWX010000463.1:0-2155 GCA_964576415.1 uncultured Magnetovibrio sp.
GCAGCGGACCCAGGTCATTACCGGCCATCACCGCGTCTTCGGCGCGCTTCGCCTCGGCCCGGGCCACGTCGTCGGAGATAGTGATGAACGCGTTGCAGACGTTCTGTACAGCCTCGGCACGCCGAAGGACAGCATCGGTCAATTCCACGGGCGAAATTTCCTTCGTGCGGATGCGCCGAACGGCCTCCACGGCCGTCATGAACCCCAAGTCTTCATCGGACATGCTCTTCCCCTTCAATGGTGAGCCAACATATCTCACCACCACCGGGCGCCCAAGACCCTGAATTTCAACCACCGGACGCACCTAGCTTTTCCCTTGACCCCCGGGCCGCGATTTCTAGTATCCGAGCAAGGAGGAACATCATGTCCACATCTCCAAACTCCGCCGACGCCGTCCGCCATGACTGGACCACTGATGAAGCCAGGACGCTATTTGCGCTGCCCTTCAACGATCTCTTGTTCCGCGCGCAGGCCGCCCATCGCCAGTTCTTCGATCCCAATAGAGTACAGTTGTCGAACCTGATATCGGTAAAGACCGGCGGTTGCCCCGAGGACTGCGGCTATTGCCCGCAATCGGCCAAGTTCGACACGGGGACAAAGGCCGAAAAATTGATGGATGTGAACACCGTAGTCGCCCAGGCGGAACAGGCGAAGGCCGGCGGCGCGACCCGGTTCTGCATGGGCGCGGCTTGGCGCAGCCCGAAGGACCGGGACCTGGACAAGGTTTGCGAGATGGTCACCCAGGTCCGGGACCTGGGCATGGAGACCTGCGTGACGCTGGGGATGCTGCGGGCTGAACAGGCCGAGCGCCTAAGCGATGCGGGGCTGGACTACTACAACCACAATCTAGACACGTCGGAAGAATTCTACGGTGAGATCATCACTACACGGACCTACGATGATCGCCTCGAAACGTTAGGCCATGTGCGAAACGCGGGCCTGAAGGTCTGTGCCGGCGGCATTGTGGGCATGGGCGAAAGCCAGGACGATCTGGCCGCCATGCTGGCCACCATGGCCAACCTACCGAATCATCCGGAGAGCGTTCCCATCAACCGCCTAGTCGCGGTGGAAGGTACGCCTCTAGCCGGCACACCAGAGCTGGATCCACTAGAATTCGTCCGCACCATCGGGGTCGCTAAGATAATGATGCCGGCCTCCGTCATCCGCTTGTCGGCCGGGCGCGAAGACATGAGCGATGAGTTTCAGGCGCTTTGCTTCCTGGCCGGCGCGGGCTCCATCTTCGTAGGCACGAAATTGCTAACCACGCCTAACCCAGGCCGCGACAGAGATGCTGAGCTGTTTGCCCGCCTGGGGCTTACGGGGAACCGTCAATCCTCATACGATCTCGCCGACGCGGCGCAATAACCAACACGCTACAGGTCCGATACTTCAAGGCTTGTTCACCTACCTGGAGAAGGAAGAGGCGGCGATCCCAGAAAACCCAACCAAGTGCATCTGGGAGATCCTGAACCGCGTTTTCGGCGACACCTGATGCGCGTCCAGACGTCGGATCATATTTCCCTTTGGGACGCCTCGGCGGTTGAGGGCAAATTCGTCAACCCCATGAACGGCGACTTGACCTGCGACGTGGCCATTGTAGGCGGCGGGTTCACCGGTCTATCGACCGCACTGCACGCCGGCGAGAAAGGCATCCGCTGCCACGTGTTCGAAGCCAACCAGATCGGTTTCGGCGGGTCCGGACGCAATGCCGGGCTGGTCAATGCCGGCATGTGGCTACCACCCGCCGACGTCGAACAAAAATTGGGTAAGGCGCGCGGCGGCGCCTTGATCCAGAGCCTGGGGGACGCACCGGAATACGTGTTCTCGCTCATCGAACGGTTTCAGATTCGATGCGAAGTCACTCGGTCAGGCACCATCCACGCCGCCCATGCACCCAGCGGTCTCGATGACTTGCTCCGCCGCGCCGATACCTGGCAAGCGCTCGGCGCACCGGTGGAATTGCTATCGCGCGAGCAGGCGACCGAGATAATCGGGACCGAAGCGTTCTATGGCGGTCTTCTTGATCACCGTGCCGGCACGATCAATCCCATGGGTTACGTCCGCGGGCTGGCACGGGCCGCGGACGCCATCGGTGCCGACAGCCTGCTCGTCTACGTGGGTGCGGAGCGCGACCTCTTCAAGGGTTTCCTGCTCT
>CAZNWX010000464.1:0-2149 GCA_964576415.1 uncultured Magnetovibrio sp.
TTTCCTTTAAATGGAGCGATCATACATTAGCTGCTCGACATTGATGTCATGTCTACGTGATGAAATTTGTCTGGCCCTTGCCAACTTCCCCGGCCATGGTATTTATCAATTTTTGGCCATTCAACTCACGTTTGGCAGGTTCTGGGTCATTTCCTCGACTTCTTGAAACGAGGGTCGCGTGTGCGACGCGAGCGTCTTACGTGCGAACTCCACCGCAACCTGCGGCGCGTAGCCTTGCATATGTCCAACAAGGCCGACCTTAATGCAGGTCATGCAGTGCCCGTCGACATCGTAAGTAGCCTGCAAGGACACCGCGATGGGCGCCAGCAGGCCATAGGAAATCAAGATACCGCTGAAGGTCCCGACCAGGGCTGCGGCAATCACCCCCTCAAACATTTCCAGCGGCTCCGTGATCGAGCTCATGGTCAGGATACCCCCCAACACGGCCGCGACGAAACCCAGCGCCGGCATCGCTTCGGCAACTGTCTGGATAGCGTTGACGATGGCGTGCTCTTCGTTGTGGTGATCTTCCAATTCCTGGTCCATGACCGCCTCAATTTCTAAGGGGTTGTTCGCACCCAGGGTCAGAAGACGCAAATAATCACAGAAGAATTCAACCGCGTGGTGGTCGTGTTGGAAGGTTCGGAAATGGCCGAACAACTGGCTTTCATACGGGTTCTCTACGTGGCTTTCCAACGCCAAATCGCCCTTCGCCTTGGCCAGGCGGAAGGTGGCGTAAAGAACTCCTAGAACATCCAGGTAGACGTCCTTCTTGTACGATGCCCCCTTGAAGACCTTGCCCAATCCGCCGGCTACGTCCTTAATGACGGGCATTTGATACGCAACGATAAAGGCCACCAGACCAGCGACAAGAATGATAACGAATTCGAATGGTTGCAAGAAGACATCAATGTCCCCGTGCACAGCGAAGCCTCCAAATACACACCCGAAGACTACCATCCAGCCAATCATTGCGAACATCTAGGCCCCTTATGCGCTGCCGGAAGTTATCCAAAGCCAAAACTGACGCGTTTTAATATCCACTTCAAGTGATAGAAACAAACGGCCTAACCAGGCAAAACTAGCGTGCTTTTAGGCGGTCGCTCTGACCTTCAGCGCGTTCAGGTCCATGGCGATTTGCAATGTCAAAAATTTGGAAAACGCCCGGCATTGAGAGAACGAGCCGGCCGTGAACCAGAGGCCTGGCTGCGCAGTGGCCGTCCACATGTTGCGAAGTTCCTTGCCGTCCCCGAAGCCCCAAATGGGCCCGACGCGGTCGGCTACGGTATCTCCGAACAACTGACGGACCAGAACTTCCTGGCCATGGTACCCGGTCGCTAGGATGATCAGATCGGCGGCGTGCGCAGTGCCGTCGCCCATGATCACGCCCGCTTCGGTAAAAGTCGCGATGTCATCGTATTGGATCAGTCCGATATCACCGACAATGATGTATTCGGAACATCCGATATTGAAATAATAGCCGCCACCCCGAGTGCGATACTTCAGCGCCCATCCCGTATTACCCTCGCCAAATTCCAGGCGGAAGCCGGCCTTTTCCAGCCCATCCAGCAGATCCTTATCCCATTCGCGCACCTTGTCGGTCAGCCGCTTATGGGTCACCGTCAATTGGCCGAGCGGGGTACCCAAGTTGTAGAGATCACGGTCCTCGATCGGCGGGCCGTCGGTGAGCAAAATAGCGTCGTAGGGCTGGGCACCAGGCTCGACACTGACCACCAGGGTTGGGCCGCGCTGCACCATGGTTACGTGGGCACCGTTCTCGTGCAAGTTCTGAGCGATGTCATGGGCGCTGGTTCCGGTCCCGAAGACCAGGGCCTTGCGGCCGGTCCAATCCTCGCCATTTTCAAAGGCGCTGGAATGCACGCAAGTGCCTTGAAAATTTGCCAAAGTTGGAATATCGGGAAACTTCGGCGTGCCGCTGACGCTGGTAGCCATGACGATATGCCGGGGCCGAAGGGTGCGCTCGGTGCCGTCGGCAAGGCGTAACGTCGCCTCCCAACAACCGTCTTCCGCGATGTATCGTGCACCGTCGAACCGGGTCTCCAGCCAGAAATTAATCTCCATGATCTCGACATAGGCTTCAAGCCAGTTGGCAATCTTGTCCTTAGCGATATAACGCGGCCAATTGCGC
>CAZNWX010000465.1:0-2144 GCA_964576415.1 uncultured Magnetovibrio sp.
GCGGCAACGGAATCAATCACCAAAACGTCAATGGCACCGGAGCGGACCAGCGTATCCGCGATCTCAAGCGCCTGCTCACCCGCATCCGGTTGCGAGATCAGCAGTTCCTGAACATCGACGCCCAGTTTTTTCGCATATACTGGATCCAAAGCATGTTCTGCATCAACGAACGCACACGTGCCACCGGTCTTCTGCGCCTCTGCCACTACGTGCAAAGCCAAGGTCGTTTTGCCCGAACTTTCCGGACCATAAATCTCCACGACACGGCCACGCGGTAAGCCACCGATGCCGAGCCCAATATCAAGGCCCAAGGACCCTGTTGAAATGACATCCGCCTCGACCACGTCTTGTTGTCCAAGCTTCATGATCGACCCTTTGCCGAAAGCCCGCTCAATCTGCGTGACGGCGGCTTCCAAAGCCTTGCTTCTGTCCACGGTATCCTTCTCCACCAGGCGTAATGCGCTCGTTGACATTTGATCCTCTCCTTATTCTTAAGTACGGGTTCCAGCAATGCAATGTTGTCAAGTGTACCATTTTTGTTCTTATTCGCAAATATAAATTTTAAATAATTGATATTATTAAATAATTCTATATATGTTCTTAGAATGTTTATACTATTTTAAGAATATTCATATTGGTATCGATATCATTTATCCACACCGATTCCCCGCGTCAATGATCGACTCGAGACGACCACCGAGCCCCAGCATCAATTCATACTTCGAGGTGTTGAACTCGAAATCCCACTAACACTACTAAAAATAGTCGGCGATCTTCTACGTCGTCCGAACCTTCACGTCAAAGTGGTTCCACTTGTTGATATTGACGATGAAATGGGCGTGTGTACTGTGCCACCTCCACTTCAGCTAATTGGCCAGGATTGCGACGCTTTTTAAACCGCGGGACAGCATAACCATAGAGCGGAAGCGATTGCGGTAATGCGTGGGAAACCGCTCGGCGACCTCCTCTATTATGCGGTCCTTAACCGCGCTGCTCGACGCCCATTCTGTGTCCACCTCAGGGCTGGTTTCAATCACGTTATTAGCATCGCTACCATCAGAGGCTGAAGATTCGTTCAGTATGCTGTCATCCACATTTTGTGGAACCGGGTCGGGGTAACATCCGTTGATGCAATTGCCCTCTAGGCCTCCAAAACATCTTTCACCTTCGCCGCCAGATCTTTCAGAGTGAAGGGCTTGCCAAGAAAATGGAGGCTGGGGTCGCGCTCGATCTCCTCCAGCATGTCCTCCGCATAACCAGACATGAGGATCACCTTCATGTCTGGCATTTCCTGGCGCACGAGGTTAACCAACGTATGACCATCCATGCCCGGCATGATGACATCGGAAACGATAATATCGATCGTCTTCTCTGTCGCGTTGATCACGTCGAGGGCGATCTCGCCGTTCGCCGCTTCCAGCACGTAGTAGCCTTTGTTCTTCAGTGCCCGCGAACCGAACATGCGAACCGCGTCCTCATCCTCCACCAATAGCACCGTGCCCTGCCCCGTTAGATCCCCGTTTGCCGGCAGAACGGTCGCGGTTTCAGGCGGTAGCTCGGCACCGTCGACGGTGGCGTCCACCGAGCCTATCCCATCTTCGAACCTGGGCAGATAGATGGTGAACGTCGTACCTTCACCCGGCGCGCTGTCGACAAAGATGAAGCCACCCGACTGGTGGACGATGCCGTAGACAGTGGACAGCCCCAGTCCGGTGCCCGCTCCTGCTTCCTTCGTGGTGAAGAAAGGATCAAAAATCCGCTCCATATTCTCCTTCGAGATGCCAGTGCCGGTGTCGGCCACATCGATGCGCACATAATCACTGGCTGGCATTAAATCATGTCCCCGCTGTATGGGCGCATCCACATGAACATTTTGGGTGCGGATAGCAATGTCGCCGCCGCCTGGCATGGCATCGCGGGCATTCACACACAAATTGATGATGATCTGGTCAAACTGGTTCCGATCCCCCTTCACGGGCCAGATGTCCGGTCCCAATTCCATAGTCAAGGTAACGGTCTCGCCAATCAGGCGCCGGATCAGGTTCGACAGATCACTGAGCGCCTCGCTCAGTTCAAGGCGGACCGGCTGCAACGTCTGTTTGCGCGAAAAGGCTAAGAGCTGCCTGACCAGGTTTGTCGCCCGG
>CAZNWX010000466.1:0-2130 GCA_964576415.1 uncultured Magnetovibrio sp.
TAGCGATGTCGACGATGTATTCAGTGATATCTGCCGTGGCCCCGCTCAAGGTCTTCACGTTGTTGTCGTCGGGAACGATCAGGGGCCATTCAAACTTCAGCATGAGCGCGCAGGACGGCACCAGGGCGATCACGTCATATCCCTTCTCGATCCAGGGAACCAGATCGGCTGCCGTCGCCTTTGCGGCCTCGGCGACGGCGGCGATATCGCCTTGCTCCAGCTGCGGCATGCCGCAGCAGCGGGGATACACGACTTCCGTCGCCACTCCGTTCTTGGCCAGAATGGCTTGTGCTGCAATACCAATTTCGGGATTGTTGTAGTTCGCGAAACAGGTCGCATAGAGAACCGCCTTTCGACCCGCCGCTGGCGCATCGGCCGTTAAGGCCGGCGTAGATGTGGCCCGGTCCGCAAACGTCTCGCCTTGGAACTTTGGCAACACGGCGTCGCGGTGCACATCCAGGACGCCTTCCATGACCATTCGGGTCAGGTGGTTGCCGCAGCCGCTTGCCCAGTTGGCCAATCCCGGCACAGTGCCCGCCAGCTTGCCATTGCGATCCGTCTGGGTCAGCTGCTTAACGCCGAAGGGCACGCCCGTCTTTTGCGCCTCGGCGGCGCGAGCGCGGAGCATCAGGTGCGGAAAATCAATGTTGAACTCATGCGGCGGCACGTAGGGACACTTGATCAGAAAGCAGATGTCGCAGAGCGTACAAGCGTCTACGACTGACTTAAAGTCCTGACTGGCAACCGTATCCAGTTCGCCTGTTTCGGACCCGTCGATCAAATCAAACAGACGCGGAAAACTGTCGCACAGATTGAAGCAGCGTCGGCAGCCATGGCATATGTCGAATTGGCGGCGCAGCTCCGCATCCAGCTTCTCGGCGTCCAGGAATTCAGGATCCTGCCACGGAATGGGATGACGTACGGGCGCCCCGAGACTGCCTTCACTCATGATCGGGTTTCCTTGGGCCGAATGGTCGCATGGTCAAAACAACAGCGGAGGGCCTTCACAAGCCCCCCGCCAATGTCATTCGTTCGAATGGATAGGCCGTGGGCCTTAGTCCATGCTGTCGAGCGCCTTCTGGAAACGGCCGGCGTGTGACTTCTCGGCCTTGGCGAGCGTCTCAAACCAATCGGCGATCTCATCAAAGCCCTCGTCACGGGCCGATTTAGCCATGCCCGGGTACATGTCGGTGTATTCGTGAGTTTCACCAGCAATCGCTGCCTTCAGGTTGTCAGTGGTTCCGCCAATGGCGAGGCCGGTGGCAGGATCGCCCACCTCTTCAAGGAACTCCAGATGGCCGTGCGCGTGGCCCGTTTCACCTTCTGCGGTGGAGCGGAACACGGTGGCAACATCGTTGTAGCCCTCAATGTCGGCTTTCTGGGCAAAGTAGAGATAGCGGCGGTTAGCCTGGGATTCGCCGGCGAACGCCGCTTTCAGGTTTTCTTCGGTTTTCGTGCCTTGCAAGCTCATGAGTGACCTCCGTGTCGAGATATTAGTCCGTAATCAATAGAGCGATGACGCGGCCCAACCGGCCGCGGAGAATACATATGGGGACTGGGCATAGGTGAGTCAACAGTTATTTGATCATCTCTAAACAATGCCATAACTTATTGATTGATAATGATTATCAAATGCGAACTACAACGTCGACACGCTTTATGGTTTTACCTTCCGGAGGCGCGGGCAACTTCGACAAAACCACGTCCTCACCGGAGATGTCCTGCAGAGAGCTGGTCTCCTCGCAGAAGAAATGATGGTGGTTTTCCGTATTGGTATCGAAGTAACAGCGTTGCGAATCAACAACGATCTCACGCAACAGACCGGCTTCAGTGAACTGATGCAGCGTATTGTAGACCGTGGCCAAGGACACACTGATGGCCGCCTCCTGCGCGTCCGCGTGGAGGCTTTCGGCAGTCACATGGCGATGCCCGTCGTCGAACAACAGTTTTGCCAGGGCGATGCGCTGGCGCGTCGGACGCAGGCTGGCGCCGCGAAGCGTTTCTATGACGTGGCTGTAGGGTCTGGCATCCATGGCGTCTTTCACTTTAGTCTCTTGAAGGGTTGGCCACCGAACAGACCCGCGAGGCGAATTTTGCCCTCCACAGACAGCCAAGCGCATATCCATAAAA
>CAZNWX010000467.1:0-2127 GCA_964576415.1 uncultured Magnetovibrio sp.
CTGATTGGCTAGTTCCTTGTCCGCCGTTAGGGATCTATTATGGGTTAGAATAGCAATCCTGTCGCCTTCAAGCGGCGGTCCTTCCTTCGGCGAGATCCAGTCCTCGACGGTGCTGCACGCCGACAAGAAGAGGATGAGCGAGATCGACGCTAGCCCCGTGCCGCAGCGGTAAACAGGTTGGGTGGGCGGAATGGTAAGGTTCACGTTCTGCTCCTGCATCCCATCATTCGGTAAGCACGTCGAGCATGCTTTGAGCGCGGGCGCGAAGACCCTGTGGGGCGGCTGCTTCCTTGCTCAGCTCTTCGTAACGTATGCGCGCCGTCTTGGTATCACCGTTCTTCAACGCAGCAAGCGCGCCAACTTCCTTGGCGGTGAACCGCCAGGAGGTGGAACCGGAAGCCAATTCGTTGGCCCGCGCGACTAGGCCCGCGCCCTCGGACTTTGCATGCAACTCCGCAAACGCACCTAGGACGACAGCTAAATCTCGGTAAACGGCGGCGATACCATCGTCGTCAGCCAGGTTTTTGTAGGCGCCGATGGCGGAATCAAGATCGCCCTGTTTCGCTGCTAGCGAGGCTAGCTGGAAACGCGCCAACATCTGGTAACCGGCAGGCGAATCCTTAGCGATTGCATCAAAGGCATCTTCGGCATCCGCATTCTTACTCGTGTTGGCCAAGGACTGGGCCGCGGCAAATCGCTCGCCCAATTCGATACGAGTATTCAGATCATTGGTCTTCCAGCCTTGAAAACCGGCGACGCCGGCCACTAAAAGCAAAGAGCCTCCGATAATCAGCGTGCCGTATCTCTTCCAGAGCTGTTGCAGGTTTTCCTGCTTCAGTTCCTCGTCGATCTCGCGTAGCAGAATATCTTGTTCGTCGGCCAATTGGGTCTCCTGATGGAACGTCTCGAAAGGCTCGGAAACATATCTTCCTGCCCCGGCAATGGCAAATCTAACCAGCGCTAGGACCTATGCCACCCGCCATTTGATTGAACATCCCATGCTGGCGATCTGATCATCAGGGCCGCGTCCTGTTTGAATGATCGCCCTCATGGCGTCTAAAAGCTCCCGGCGCGCGCTATCTACGGCCGGTTTTGCTCTGGATTCGTCTAGCCGGCCTCGATACTGTAGTTCGTCGTCGGCATTGAAGCCAAAGAAGTCCGGAGTACACACGGCGCCATAGGCCTTGGCTGTTTCCTGCGTCTGGTCGATGAGATAGGGGAACGTGAAGCCATGTGTTTTGGCAAATATCTTCATGTTATCGAAGGAATCGGCCTTAACAATTTCCGTGGCGTTTGGCATTATGGCTGCAACGCCGACACCTTCATCCTGCAGCGCCTTGACGTCTGCCACCAACCGTGTGACCACGGCCTTCACATAGGGGCAATGGTTGCAGATGAACATTAAGAGTGTGCCATTTGGGCCGCGAACTGAGTCCTGGTCGTAGGTCTTGCCGTCGATGCCCGTGAGCATGAAGGTTGGCGGATTCCAGCCGAAATCACATAAGGGGGTGTGCATAAGTGCCATGCTTGGAGATCACTCCTATGAGCGTTTGATATCCTATAGCATTTCCGGACCGCCCTGAGAACCAGAAAAGGTTATGAATACAGATGCTTAGTTGATGGCGTGATGGCGTCAGAACTGACGCGAATTAACGTGATATTAACATCGTTGTGGCATCAAAAGTATGAGGGTTTAGAATCGTGGATACCATGATCATGCAAGCTTTTGATGGCCAGCAGAGATTTGTCTTACTGGTGCTCTTTTGTGTCGTCGCTCTTGGCGGTTGCGGGCCATTGGCCATGTCGGGGGTGCCGTTCCTGGGCCAGGCGGATGCCCTGACGGTCGTCGGCACGGATAAGACGATTGTGGATCACTTCGTTTCGATCAGCAGCGGTAAGAATTGTTCAACCGTTCGCCGAGAGCAGGGACTTCATTACTGTGAGGAAGATGAACCCAAGATTACCCCCCGGGTCTACTGCTATAACACCCTTGGCCGAGTAACCTGCTATGACCGGTCGGACCCTCACGCCAATGGGGTCCAGAAAGTGGGCGACAATAGCCACAACCTAGTAGATCCACTGCGTCAGCGTCAGCGTCAGCGCGACGCTTTCTTCGAAGATATCTCC
>CAZNWX010000468.1:0-2114 GCA_964576415.1 uncultured Magnetovibrio sp.
CCGCGGTGTGATTTTCGACGTCGATCCTATCTTCAACAACTCCGAAGAATGGTGGGAGAATATCCCTGAAGATGTGCGTCCCCGGAAGGATCAGCCGTTCTATCACTTGCTAGCGGAAACGCCGGAACCTGAACGCTCCCCCTATATAGCATATGTCTCCGAGCAGAACCTCGTACCCGAAGACCGTGACGAAGACCCGATCGATCACCCGGAACTGGATGCGACCTGGTCGCCTCCCTTCAATTGAAGAATTTCACGCGCCTCGTCCGGGGTTGCCACTTCTAGTGACATGCCTTCAAGGACCTGACGCATTTTGGTGACCTGTTCGGCGTTGCTCTCCGCCAGTTTACCTGGTCCGCACCAAAGCGAATCTTCCATGCCGACGCGGACGTTCGCGCCCATGGCCGCGCCCATGGTGGCGAGGGGTATCTGGTTGCGGCCTGCGCCCAAGATGGACCAATAATATTGGTCGCCGAATAACCGGTCCGCCGTGCGCTTCATATGCATGAGGTCTTCGGGATGCGCTCCGATACCGCCCAAGATGCCAAAGACCGACTGAACGAACAGCGGCGGCTTGACCAGACCGCGCTCCAGGAAATAGGCGAGGTTGTACAGGTGTGAGATGTCATAGCATTCGAACTCGAACCGCGTGTTATTGTCGGCGCAGGAGGTAAGGATGAACTCAATGTCTTTATAGGTGTTCTTGAACACCATGTCGCGGCTGTTTTCCAGGTACTGGCGTTCCCAGTCGTGCTTCAGGTCCGTGAAGCGCTCAAGCATCGGAAACAGGCCAAAGTTCATGGAGCCCATGTTCAACGACGCCACTTCCGGTTTGCAGTTCAAAGCCGGTTGTAAACGCTGCTCTATGGTCATGGTCGCCGCGCCACCGGTAGTGATGTTAACCACGGCGTCGGTGTTCTGCTTGATCCGGGGCAGGAAACGCATGAAGGCGTCGATGCTCTGATCGGGACTACCATCTTCTTGGTTGCGGGCGTGCAAATGAAGGATCGAAGCACCGGCCTCGGCTGCGCCAAGGGCCGCTTCGGTTATTTCATCCGCCGTGACTGGCAGGTGCGGCGACATTGAAGGCGTATGGATGGAGCCGGTGACGGCGCAGGTAATGATAACTTTGCGGGCTTTCGCCATGATGTACTCCTGTGAGTAGGTCTGAGTGTCAGTCCCCGAGGGTATCGGCGGCGTGTTTCTTGTGGACCGCCAGAGCCATGAGGCGTCGATCGCGCCATGCGGTTCGATCCGCCAGTTGGGCGACGGGTAGCAGTTCGCGACGTTGCGCTTCTAGCATATCAAGAAGCGGACCACGGAAATCCGCATTCTCCGTTTGAGAGCGTCCGACCCGCTCAATCAACTCGCCGAACTTCGTACAGTAGTCACGGATCCCGTTCGGCGCGTTCAGATCGCCGGTTTCGAAAGGGCCAATGAAGGACCAACGGTGCGACAGTCCGTCCTTGATGGCGCGGTCTACGTCCTCGCATGAGGCATAACCACCGTCGACCAGACGAAAGGCCTCGTGGAGGAGGGCGATCTGCATCCGATTTACGATGAAACCGTCGATCTCTTTCTCCATGCGGATCGTCTTGTGGCCCGCGTTCTCCATAATGGCAGCCGTAGTGTCCATGGCGGCCTCGTCCGTCCAAGGAGCTGGGCAGAGCTCTACCGCCGGCACCAGATGGGGCGGGTTGATGGGGTGGGCGACGAGACACCGGTGACGTCCTTTCAGTTCTTCGGTAAACAACGATGCCTTAAATCCCGAGGTAGAACTACCGATCACTGTTTCCGGCGCGGCCATGCCATCAAGCTCCGCGTAGACCTGCTTTTTTATTTCGAGGACTTCGGCGGTGTTCTCCTGCACATAGGTGGCGCCATCCAAAGCGGCGGCGATGCTCTCCTGCGGGGAAACTCGAGCGGCCACGGTGTTGACATCCTGGTCATTCAGCAAATCGTGTTTGGCCAAATCTGCGAGGCTGCCTTTGAGGGTCTGGACGGATTGGTTGAGGGCGTCGGGGTCGATGTCGGTCATTTCCACGGCATAGCCGGCGCGGGCGAAAGAGATCGCCCAAGCCCGTCCGATCAGGCCCGATCCGATGACGGCAATC
>CAZNWX010000469.1:0-2111 GCA_964576415.1 uncultured Magnetovibrio sp.
GATGGTCGCCGATGCGCCCCGGCCGGATGAGATCGTTCTCTGCATGGCCGTCGCCGACGGGGGGCGGCCAAACCCCCGGGTAGGCAGCGGGCCAATTACGGATTGAGGGCGCTCAGATGGTTCGCTGTACACATTCCGGATGCGGTTTAAGCAAGTGTTCGCAGGACAGGAGGTCCCGCATGCTGAGCTACATCCAGATTGGCTCCAACGATATCACGCTCTAGGGGCGGGTTTACGCCGCCATCCTGATCGCACTCGGCAATAGAAAGCAGGACGTGTCGAACAGCGTTGAATTCAGCTTTCTAGATCCGCCCAGCCAACCCCGCGGCCCTGCCGCGATCTAAGTGGGAAAGTCCAACGACGGGAAAGGGACATCGATAGACAACGGCTAGACGCACCGGGCCTCAAGGTTTACAGACACATGGACGCGACAATGCCCGACTGTCGCATCGCCCCGCCGAGCTGCTGTTTGATGCGCGAGGCGCGCTTGATGCAATCCGTTGAGCCCGCGAGTATCGCGGTCTTCATCGTTATGCGTAGTTCGACACCTCGATCAAATTGCCGTCTGGGTCCCGGAAGTACGCCGAGTTGATCGGGCCTGTGGCGCCGGTCTTTAGGCTAGGCCCTTCAATAACCTCCACTCCTTCCGCATTGAGGTGTGCGATCACATCCTCGATAGGCACGGCGGCGATGAAGCAGAGATCACCGGAGCCCGGCATGGGCGTCACCGCCTTCGGATCATACTCGTTGCCGACCGGGTGCAGATTGATCTTCTGGCGACCAAAAGCGAGCGCTGTGCGACCGCCGGCAAAGGTGACCCTTTCCATGCCCAAAACGCGGGCGTAGAAGTCGCAGGTAGCTTCGATGTCGACAACGGTGAGAACGAGGTGATCCAAACGATCGATGGTGATGCCAGTCATGCGGAAGCCTCTCTTGGTGGAAGTTACTCGGCGGGTTGAGGGATGGCAGAAATCGATTCGCTCGGCAGCAGCAATGCGGCCACGGCGCCAATGGCAGCCAGGCCACCCAGAACCACGAACAACCAGAAGAAGCCGCCCGTGAGATCGAACATGAAACCCTCCAGCAGGACACCCAGGCTGGAGATGCCGATAGCGACGACAAACTTCAACCCAAAGATCAGGCCGCGCCGGCTAAAGGGCGTGTAGCGCGCGATGAGGATGTTCTCGGCCGGTTGGGTAGCCGTGTTGAGACCGGTCATGACGATAGCAATCAAGACGATGGTCGGCCCATCAAACATACCGAAGGCCATAAGGATAGGCACTTGCAGCAAATACCCGATGAGGTATACCCGTCGTGCTGAGAATTTATCTGCGCAGCGCCCGCCGATGATCTGCAGGACCGTGGCGCAGGTGTAGACTAGGCCGATGAGGTAGGAAACCATGAGCACCCCGTCCCCATCGGCGCCAAAATCCAACGCGAAGGCCTTGGGCAGCGCCGGGTTAGTGGCGTTGTAGATGAGCCCGCCGCAGGCTAGGGTCACCACGAGGATCGTGTAAACTCGCATAGTCTCGCCGCGCGTCGATGGCGGCGGCGGCGGTTTGCGATCGGTCTTGCTTTCGATGATCACGCCCTTGATCAGCAACCCAGTAAACACCAACCCGGTCACGATCACGACGATGCCCGGAAGAATATAAGCCGAACGCCAGCCATAGAGGTGCACGAGCCAGCCGGCCATCACCGCGGCGGCCGCCGTCCCTAAGGAGCCAAAGATGCCGTTGACGCCCAAGACGGTGCCCGTGTTCACCGATTCTCGAACCAGCCAGGCAATGCCCACCGGATGATAGATGGAGGCGAATAACCCGGTCATGCCCAGCCAGAAACCGAGCGCCAGCGGGCTTTCCACCATACCGCACATGATCATAGCCGCGCCGGTACCGACATAGAAGATCGCCATCATGCCAGTCGCCGTCCATCGGTCAGCCAGCCAGCCGGCCAACGGCGCGGCTAGGCCGAATAACAAGTTACCGACGAAGATCAGGGCCACCGTCTCCCCGTGGCTCAGGCCAAATTCGTCCTCCAGCGCTAGCGGCACGAGGGTAAAGAAGATCGGCGTGAACAGGGGAGCGTAGGTATGCCCAATGCACGAGAAA
>CAZNWX010000470.1:0-2102 GCA_964576415.1 uncultured Magnetovibrio sp.
CGCCAGATCAAACATGGCGTGGCCGGGCCTGTACGCCGGTTGGAAATAGGCGCCATTGGCCGTATCCACACCTACGAATATTTGCTTGAAATCGTCGCCCACTTCGTAGGACGGCTGGCGAATGCACGGCCCAAGCGCCGCCACCATGTTCTGCCGTTTAGCGCCCAGTTGCTCCATAGCTGCGGTCGTCGCTTCGAGCACGCCGTCCAACGCGCCGCGCCATCCCGCGTGGGCCGCCCCGATCACGCCTGCAGTCTGGTCCGCAAACAACACCGGCCCGCAATCGGCGGTCATAATGCCAAGCGCCACACCGGGGCGATCCGTCACCATTGCGTCTGCCTTCGGCCGATCTTCAAGCCGCCACGGCGCCTCTACGCTCACAACGTTGGCGGAATGGTATTGGTGAACGGTCGCTAGGTCATCCGCGCCGGCATCCAACTGCGCCATAGCGGCTTCCCGGTTGGCCCGCACCTTGGCCTGGTCGTCGCCGGATCCGTATCCGCAATTGAGGGATTCGTAGACGCCTTCACTGACGCCGCCTCGGCGGGAAAAGAACGCGTGCCGAATGCGTTCCTGACGTGAGAAATTTCCTGAGGTGATCATCCGGCAATTATGGGCCCGGGAGGCACAATTTGAAACCGTGCCTCTCTAGGCGATTTCAAACCCCGGCGGCGGCGGCGTGTCGGACCTTGCGATCGCCATGGCCTTAAATAACGTCCCCATCTCTTCAGTACCCGTCAGACGCACCAGCGCAGAACGAATTTCGTCCCGGAGGGCGGCGGGCGCCTCCTTCATCAACGCGTCCGCCCGTTCACGGATGCCCAACGCCTCGAGGAAAGCCCCCTGAGCCAATGGGCCATAAGCGATTGTTGATAATGTATTTGCGGCGCTTGCGAGGGCGCCGAAATCGACGTGAGCGGTCAAATCCACCTCGCCGGGCATCTCAAAGGGCGGATGAAACCGATGATCCTTTACGGCCTGAAACGTATCGCCAGCGCGCCTGCCATCGTGACCATAATCGATGATCAACGCTCCGCCGCCATGCTGGCCGACGGCGTCAGCAAGACGCGCCACGATATTCCATGCCGCAGGACAGACCTCGACGATCGTTCCGTCGGGCGCATTTTTGTGCGAATCGGGAACCATCGGGTTGGTCGATTGTGGCGGCGAAAGCACAAAACACAATTCGCCATCCTCAGCCAAACCGACAAGACGTTCATGCCACAAAGACGCGCGACGCTCGAACTGAAGGATCGGCAAGACGTCAAAAAATTCGTTGGCGATAATAATCAACGGTCCCGCAGGGAGGGTTGTATCGTTGTCATGCCACGCCGGCCCATGCGCAGCCAATGCCTCGGCCTGGACGGCACGCAAGGCGGGACTAATCTCCACCAGATGGACGGCGATAGCGTCCGGAAAAGATGGGACAATAGAAGCAGCTCGCAGCGCATCCGCCATTAGGGTCCCCCGGCCGGGGCCCAACTCCACAAGATTGACAGCGCTAGGCTGTCCCATTTGCTGCCAAACTACGCCGGCCCAGAGGCCGATGAGTTCGCCGAACATCTGGGAGATTTCCGGCGCTGTTGTGAAGTCTCCGGCGCGGCCAAGCGGGTCTTGCTTGGGATAATAACCGTGGTCCGAATGGGCCAAGCAGATGGCCATATACCGGGCCAGCGTGATCGGGCCCTGCAGTCGAATTTCGCGGCGAAGGATATCCAGGAGTTCCGACATATCCGCGCGCTTCAGGCCGTCCGGCGTGATCCCCAGATGATCATGCCGACGCCAATGATCAACATGGGCAACGAAAGCCATTGCCCCATGGTGCTGCCCAGGGTCAGGAAACCAATGTGAGAATCAGGTTGGCGGAAGAGCTCAACAATCATCCGCGCGATTGCATAGCCAGCGATAAAACTGCCTGTCAGCACGCCGGAGTTGGCGCGAACCTTCTCGGACCGCCACATGATGTTGAGGACGACAAACAGCACCAGCCCTTCCAAGAATGCTTCGTAGAGTTGGCTGGGATGACGCGGTTCTGGACCGCCGTATGGGAACACCACGCCCCAAGGCGCGTCAGTGACCCGGCCATAAAGCTCACCGTTGAT
>CAZNWX010000471.1:0-2099 GCA_964576415.1 uncultured Magnetovibrio sp.
GCCGCCAGCGCGAGAGAGCCATCTCGACGCCCATGCGATCATCTCCGCGCCCACCATCTCGAACGCCGACGCCATTCATCCGGGTTACGGCTTTCTCTCCGAGAATGCAGACTTCGCTGCCATGGTCGAAGAGCATGACATCGCCTTCATCGGCCCCTCACCTGATCATATCCGCCTGATGGGCGACAAAATTGCGGCAAAGAAGGCCGTTGCAGACGCGGGTATCCCTATTGGGCCGGGCTCCGACGGCGAGGGCACCAGCCTGGTAGATGCACAAGAAATCGCCATGGAAACGGGCTATCCCGTCCTCATCAAGGCAGCCGCCGGCGGCGGTGGACGCGGCATGAAGGTGGCAGAGGACCCGGCAGGCCTGGAAGAGGCCTATCAGATTGCCCGCACTGAGGCTGAACTGGCTTTCGGCAACGGCGCCGTCTATATAGAAAAATTCTTGAGTAAGCCTCGCCACATCGAGGTGCAGGTTCTGGCGGACAACCATGGCAACGTCGTTCACCTGGGCGAACGGGATTGTTCTTTGCAACGACGCCACCAAAAAGTTCTGGAAGAGGCTCCCTCGCCCGCCCTCAATCGAGCGCAACGCGATGCGATCGGGGAAACGGTAACCCAGGCCGTAAAAGCCATCGGCTACAAGAGTGCCGGCACCATAGAGTTCCTTTTCGAGGATGGTGAGTTTTACTTCATCGAGATGAATACGCGCCTGCAGGTCGAACACCCGGTCACGGAAATGATCTGCGGGATCGACCTTGTTCGCGAGATGATCCGCGTGGCCGGCGGCGCCCCTCTGGGCTTTAAGCAATCCGATATCCGGTTTCACGGCCACGCCATCGAATGCCGGATCAATGCCGAGGACCCGCGGACCTTCAATCCGTCACCCGGCCGGATCGGCGATTATCACGCCCCGGGAGGCTTAGGTGTGCGTGTGGATTCCGGTCTCTACTCGGGATACGCCGTGCCGCCACATTACGACAGCATGATCGCCAAACTCATCGTGCATGGAACCAATAGGAACGAATGTCTGATGCGGTTGCGCCGCGCCCTTGAGGAATTTGTGATCGACGGCATTTCGACATCCATCCCGCTCCACCAAGGCTTGATAGGGGCGCCGGACTTTATGAACGGCGACTATGATATACATTGGTTGGAAGCCTTCGTCGCTGAGCTGCGAGGGGATTCATGAGCCGTCACGACGCAGATATGGACCTCACGCCCGAGTTACTTCTTCGAGCCTACGCGGCGGGCATCTTCCCCATGGCGGAAACCCGAGATACAAACCACGTATTCTGGGTCGACCCGAAACGCCGCGGCGTCCTGCCCCTAGCGGATTTCCATGTGCCGCGGCGATTACGGCGAACTGTGCAGAACGGCCCCTTCGACGTCACTTGCAACATTGATTTTGCCGAAGTCGTCGCCATGTGTGCCGAAGCCACCAAAGGCCGCGCGGACACATGGATCAATCCTTCCATCGAAGGCGCAGTCAACGAATTGCACAACATGGGCTTTGCCCACAGCGTCGAATGCCGGCAAAACGGGGAACTGGTTGGCGGCCTGTACGGTATCTCCCTCGGGGCAGCGTTTTTCGGCGAAAGCATGTTCTCCTGCGCCCGAGATGCCAGTAAGGTGGCATTGGTTCATCTGGTGGCACGCCTTAATCTTGGTGGCTATCGGTTGTTGGATACGCAATTCATCACTGACCACCTGACGCAGTTCGGCGCCATCGAGATTCCCGCCCGGGACTACCTTATTGAGCTCGAAGATGCATTGAAGTACCAAGCGGCATTTCCCGCCTTCGCCAATGGCGACCGATGGACGAAATGCCTAAGAGAAACTCTATCGAAATAAATAATGTACTGTTTTTATTATAAATAACCTGATTAACTGTTTTTGGTTAATTATTATTTTGCACATTGAAAAACAGAAAATTGTTTCGCCCCGCAGCCTTAACGCGATACATGGTCTCGTCGGCACAAGCTAGCAGGCCCGACGCCATATCCGCATCCTCTGGGTATAACGCGATGCCGATACTGGCGCCAACGGTGCATTCCTCGCCTCCCGCCTCGATCGGCGTGGTCAGCGTGGCGATA
>CAZNWX010000472.1:0-2094 GCA_964576415.1 uncultured Magnetovibrio sp.
GAGTAGTGTTTGCTCGGGAATAAACCATGGGTCGGAAATTTCCGTCATGATGTCCACGGCGCTGGCGTTGCCGTCTTGGGTCCACAGATTGCGCAACAAGGCCTTGGCGTGGACCACGCCGATGATCTCATCGGAGTTTTCCCGCCAAATGGGGATTCGAGTATATGGGCTGTCCACCACTACCTGGAAAAGAGCCTTTACCGGTTGGTCTGCGTCCAGGGCTACCACGTCCTTACGGTGGGTCATGATCTCCGAGACCTGCACGTCATCGAGATCCAGGACGCTGCGTAGCATCGCGCGCTCGTGTTTGACCGCCGTCTCCGTTCCGTCGTGAAGAGCGATGGCGCCTAGAAGCTCGGCTTCTGTGGAGCTGCCGTTGGCGTGGTGCGGGCGCACACCGATCAGGCTTAGGGTGCCCTGGACAAGTAAGGCGATCGTCTTGGTGAAGGGCGATAGCAGGGCGACCACGACATTTACCAGCGGTGCAATGGCTGGAGCTGTGCGGTCGGCCGTGCGTAGCGCGAAGGTCTTCGGTAGGATTTCAGCGAAGATCAGCACTAAGAGGGTCATGCCGACTGCGGCATAGGCGATGCCAGCCTGTCCGAACAGCGAGATCAATATACCGGTGGCCAGGGCAGAGGCTAAAATGTTGACCAGGTTATTGCCTAACAGAATGGCGCCGATCAGGCTTTCCTGATCGTCGCGTAGCCGGTTGACCAAGGCCGCCTTGCGGTCTCCGTCGTGCTCCAGTTGGTGCATTAACGGCCGCGAGGCCGCGGTCAGCGCGGTCTCCGATCCAGAAAAAAAAGCCGACAGTAGAAGCAAAAAGGCGATGGCCGCCAAAGTTGCTAACATGGGTTTGCTCCAGGTCTCAGAGGATGGTTATGGTTTCACGAGGGTAGCATATCCGATAATAACGCCCGCAAGGTATCGATGGGTACATCACGGTCTATGTACGCTTGGCCGATGCCGCGTGCCAGGATGAAGGTCAGATTACCGCCCTCAGTTTTCTTGTCCTTGCCCATGTGGGCCAGGATTACATCGGGTGTCCAATGGCGTTTAGCGATGCCTTCGATGTTGGTCGGCAATCCGACTTCGGTGAAATGGGATCGCACGCGTTCAGATTCCTGGCCAGAACATAGCCCCAACCGATGCGAAAGCTCAAAGGCACAAACGGTACCGAAGGCAACGCCTTCACCATGCAAGAGAAGATCATCAAAGCCGGCTTCCGCCTCGAAAGCGTGGCCAAAGGTGTGGCCCAAGTTCAACAAAGCGCGCGAGTCTCTTTCATGCTCATCCTGGGCGACGATGGCGGCTTTCGCCCGGCATGACATTTCAACCGCATGGCGGGCCGCCGCCGCATCACCGTCAAGGATAGCATGACCGTTGGCTTCACACCATTCGAAGAAGCCGAGGTCGTTGATTAGACCGTATTTGACGACTTCCGCGTAACCGGCGGCAACTTGGCGTGCGGGGAGGGTGCTCAACGTGTCGGTGTCGGCCAACACTAGGCGCGGCTGATAAAAGGCGCCGATCAGGTTCTTGCCATGGCGGGTGTCCACCGCCGTCTTTCCGCCGACGGAGCTGTCGACTTGGGCCAACAGCGTCGTGGGGATCTGAACGAACGGCAATCCGCGCAGGGTGATCGCTGCCGCAAATCCGGCAAGGTCACCGATGACCCCACCGCCAAGCGCGATAATTGTGGTTTTGCGATCGACACCGCTCTCTAGTATCCAGTCGGTCAATGCATCGATCTGATCCAAGGACTTGGTCTGCTCGCCGGGCGTTAGAATCCGAGTGAGAATCTGATAGTTGGCCACGGTGAGTGCCGTTTCCAACGTCTCCAACCAGTGGGATGCAACATTTTCATCGGTTACGATGATCACGCGGCGCGCGGGTGCTACCTCGGCCAGGAAGTCACCGGCGCGCGCAATCAGACCGGCGCCGATAACAATGTTGTAGGACCGTTCGCCCAAGTCCACTGTCACCAAGGTCGTGGCGGGGCCGTCATTCATCTTTGGAATCTCCGATCATCGGTGTTTGTTGCTTCAGGGTATCAATAATTGTTCGCAGGGTCTCATTAACGCTCTCCGC
>CAZNWX010000473.1:0-2089 GCA_964576415.1 uncultured Magnetovibrio sp.
GCACCACAACATTGACGGTGATGCCGTCCTTGGCAAACTCACCGGCATGGCCGGCAGACATGGCCTCCATGCCCGCCTTGGGCGGGCCGTATGGATGGAACATGGGGCGCAACATGGTGAAGAAACTGGTAGTGACGTTGATGATCCGGCCCCACCCACGGGTCCGCATGGCGGGTACGCAAGCCTTTGTCAGATACCACGGTCCGGAAAGATTGGTAGCGACAAAGTGATCCCACAATTCTGGCGTCACTTCATCCAAATTCACCAACCGATCCAGATGGTCATCACGGATGAGCCCCATGGAAGCACCCGCGTTGTTGATCAGTATGTCGACTTGTCCGGCTTCAACAATCGCCCCTTGGCAGTCCGATGAATTGCCGACATCCAGAGCGCGTATCCGCAGCCCGTCGTCGGCATGGGCCGCGGCCATATCGCGCAGTCCGTGATCCGAAATGTCAGCGGCGGTCACCGATGCGCCCGTGGACAAAAACGCGCTGACAAGTTTGCGGCCGATGCCGCCGGCGGCCCCGGTGATAAACACTCCCTTTCCGGTGAGATCAGGGATCACGGTCGTATCCCTTCAGGCCGGCGAAAGAACGTGAATGACGCGGCTCTCAAGCATGTCTTTCACCTTCGTCGCGTACTCCGCCATATGGGGCGCGGCTGCGTGTGCCTTCAAATGATCAAGACTTTTCCACTTCTCAATGACAATGAACGCATTAGGTCCGATTTCCGTTTGAATACCCCCAACACCCTCGGTATCGATGGTCGGACCGTACTCGATACAGCCGTCTTCGGCATGGACGTTGGGAATGTTGGCGTGAAAAGCCTCAAGAACATCACCGCGTTTATCGGGTTTGGTGGTAATAACGGCAACAACATGTACCTCTGACATGGCGGGGCTCCTTTTATTTTAGGTCTTTCTGAAATAGTGAATTGTGTTGGACAGAGTGTGACGCCGTTCCACCAACGGCCGCAACATGGCACCGTTTCACCGAACATGCCCTATATCCTCGCCCGTTCAGTCGTGAGAACCTAGCGTATACCGCGATCGTCCATTCCGTTCCTATTTCCCCTCCTTAAGGGTGCAGCGGGCCTTGCATCCGCTGCCATAGCTGGCGGAACATGGTTGATCAGTTCGGAAGCTAAGTGCAACGTTTGAAACGATCGTCCGGAAGAGCATCCGCTGAACGGTCCCCATCCGACCGATCGAGCCTTGAGACCAGAGCGGCGGCTGAGTATCATTGCTCATTTTCGTAAACAGATCGGCAAACCGCGTACCTTTGTCGGCAGGCGCATTGAGATGCGCGCCGGTCGGAACAAGAGCCATCTGGCCACGGTCAATTCCCGGTGGCCCGCTCGGACGTTGCGAGGTAAGGTGGAATTCCCGTCATAATCAAGGATGCGCAGAACCATGAAGATTGCAGTCATGGCGACGGGCGGTGTTGGTGGTGTTTTTGGCGCTAAACTCGCTCAAGCTGGGGAGAACGTCACCTTTATCGCCCGGGGTGCGCACCTGGAGGCCATCCAGAACAACGGCCTGACCATCGCCGGCGATGATGGAAACCAGGTGCTTGAAAACATTCAGACCAATCACGACCCAGAGGCCGTCGGTCTGGTCGATGTCATCATGTTCGCGGTGAAGCTGTGGGACACGGAGAGCGCTGCGGAATTCTGCAAACCCATGCTTGGTCCGAATACCGTGCTTATTCCGTTCCAAAACGGCGTCGTCTCCACCGAAACCATCTCGAAGATTATTGGCGAAGCACATACGGGACGCGGATTATCTCGTGTCTCCGCCTCCATCGAAGCTCCCGGCGTCATTCGGCAGGTCGGCAGCTTTGCCTCCCTGGCGTTCGCGGAGGCCGATGGCGCACGGTCTCCACGCATGGAGGATTTTCTGGCAGCATGCAAACGCGCCGGTATCGAGGCCGAGATTCCCAAGGACATCTTCCGCGCCCTTTGGCAGAAGTATGTTCTCCTGGTCGCCGTCAGTGGTATGACCACGGCGGGACGTCTCCCCATGCGGACGCTGATCGCTGAACCCGAGGGTCTGGCCACTGCTAGTTCTTGCATGGCGGAAGTCGCG
>CAZNWX010000474.1:0-2081 GCA_964576415.1 uncultured Magnetovibrio sp.
CAGCAGCAAGCCACCCAACATTCCTAGATGGGCGGGGATATGCCCCGCCGGGTACCAAGTAACAGCGCTTTGGCCTCCTTGCGGGTCGGTACTTTCGCGGCGCAAAAGCACCATAAAGACCACCAACATGGCGGGAAAGGCCTGGATCGCCCCGAAGATCAGCATGGACGCTACGCCACCGCCCAATCCGGTAGCCACCAAACCGGCGCCTGCGCCAATCACCGTCACTCGGGGTCCCAACGCCAAACCCGCCGCCATCAGCGGCAATGGCGACAGGTAGACCAGCGTCAACGCGAAAGGTACCCCGGCGACAAACGCCAGGGATGCCACCGCGCTTGCCAGCCCGGCGCCGATTCCGATCAGCGCCTCCCTTGGCATGGTCTGTCCTCCCGCGAACGCGCGCCTTTAGGCGACCGTGTAGGGCATCAGTGCCATGTAGCGCGCATGCTTGATGGCTTTCGCCAGTTCGCGCTGCTTTTTGGCGGACACGGCGGTGATGCGGCTTGGCACCATCTTGCCGCGCTCTGATACAAACCGGCCCAGTGTTCGGGTGTCTTTGTAGTCAATCTTAGGAGCATTCGGGCCGGAAAAGGGACAAGACTTGCGGCGCCGGAAAAAGGACGGGCGGCGCATGCGTTATCTCCTCCATTCTGCGCTTCGGATTCCGCGGGGGGGGCGGCCGGTTTGTCTTCTGCGGCCGCTTCCTTCGGCGGACCGTGGCGACGCGGCTCTGGGTCACCACGGTCGTCACGGCCACGGCGCGAGCGATCATCGCGATCGCGGCTCCGCATCATGACGGACGGCCCTTCTTCGAATTCGTCGACGCGAAGAGTAATGTAGCGCAGCACGTCTTCGTTGATGCGCATCTGACGTTCCATCTCGTGTATGGCGTCGGCTGGCGCATCGATATTCATGAGGGTGTAATGGCCCTTGCGGTTCTTCTTGATCTTGTAGGCAAGCGTCCTCAGGCCCCAGCTTTCTTTCTTAGGGACCGATCCGCCAGCGTCCATGATCACTTTTTCGAAGGTTTCGACCAACCCTTCAACTTGAGCGGCCGTAATGTCCTGGCGTGCGATGAACACACTTTCGTAGTTCGGCAAAGCTGTCTCCTTCCTTTGGCTTATCTCAACCCCACAATTGGGGCATAGCCAGCTCACGCCGGCAGGAAGCTTTGAAGCGACGCACTATACACTTTCTAAGCACCGGTTCAAGTTCCACATCGCGTTGAAATCCCGGAGGCTTTGACAGCGTCCAGATCGATCCGTCGTTACCAAATTCGACGTCGGTGGTGTTTACGGGCATGCGGAATCAGGCTTAACCGTCGCGGGGCAGGGTCGCGCCCGCGCCGGCGACCTGTAAGGCGGGGGACTTGATGGTGAAGGGGGCTTTTACCCTGCCACTGCGCCACTTGGCCACGGGTATCGACGTACCAAGTAGAGTAGCCACCAATATCAATGGCCGCGATCTGCCCGTAGAACTGGAGTTGTTTTGTGAGGTTTCGCCATGGAATCGGTATTGATGTCGCCGTGTTGGCGAGTTCCTCGGCCGCCGGTTTCGTCAAAAGGAATACGGAGGCGTTGGTTCACTGTACTTTATGGTGGTAACGCCGCCCTTGATGACGGTGAGCAGCACACGGCTCAACCTTGCATTCGTGAGGCGCAACCGTATCCGCAAGCCTGACCCCAATGCTATAATCTTACGCGCATCACCAGCCAGGAACCGGATAATCTAATCCATTTGTGCCCGGGCTTGGAAGGGTCGTGACATCGCGGTCGCCCGGCCATTCGCACCAAGCTCATTGTTCCCATTGGGCGTCCTGATGATCGTCCGTTCGGTGCTTCGGGACGAAATATTCGGTTTTAGGCGATAATGTTCGAATTCCAATGTGGATACCGCATCACATTTGGCCGTGCCTGCTGCGACAAATCTGAAATTATTCTTAGCCGCCATATCCCATGCCTCCCCGTTTGGTTCCCGCCGGTCCGGCATCGCATCGGATGAGTTTACGCGTGATGAGAGTCGACAAAATTCAGACTATCGGCCTCAAACCTTCTTCTTAGTACCGGTGATCACAACCTTAA
>CAZNWX010000475.1:0-2073 GCA_964576415.1 uncultured Magnetovibrio sp.
ATCTGGAAATCCACGTGCGCCAGGAATACCTGGATCCAGATTTTCCAGAGCTCCTGCAGGTCTCCAACAAGATGGAGGCGGGGCGCGAGGTGGGGATCCTAAAGGACAAGGAGTTGGGCTGGCACCACGACCAGAGCTACATGACGGAACCAGCCATCGGGTCCATGCTGTGCGCCTTCCAGTTGCCAGCCTGGGGCGGCGACACCTATTTTGCCAACCTAGCCGATGCTTACGAGGCCTTGCCGGAAACTGTAAAGGTGCGACTTGACGGCCTGCGCGCCGTGCATTCCTACGAATACTTCAACGGCACTTGGAGCGTGCCGACTAATGAGAATCAGGCGAACCGCACGCCACCGGTCCTGCAGCCCGTGGTCCGTACCCACCCGATCACTGGCCGGAAGGGCATCTACGTGGACCCGGCCATGGTGCCCCTCATCGATGGTCTGCCCGAAGACGAAAGCCGTGACCTTCTGGATGAGCTGTTCGATTGGATCGTCCGGCCAGAATTCGTTTACCGCCATGAATGGCAGCCGGGTGATGCTATCCTGTGGGACAACGCGTCGACCATGCATCGGCGGGACGCGTTCGATCCCGCTTCCACCCGGCTAATGAAACGCACCACCATTCGGCCTCGGCCGGAGTTGGCTGTTCCCTTCTGACAAATCCCATCCTGGGGCGGGACGAGTGCTTGCATTTTCGTTCGGCGTCCCTACCTTCCGTGCATCGGAAAGGGAGCCGGAGACATGGCTACAGTCGACTCGCCGTGTGTTGGTATCTGCCAGTTGGACCTCACGGCCGATCTATGCGTTGGTTGTTTCCGCACTCGAGACGAGGTCGCTGTGTGGGGTGCCGCTTCCGATGATGTAAAACGGGACATACTGGCGAAGAGTCGAGAACGCCGCGCCGCCAGCAAGGAAAGGGTCTGAAGATGAGTGCCGTGCTGGCTGATTTGCTTGCCGAACGCGATTGCCTGATGGCGGACGGCGCCACGGGAACCAACGCCTTTGAATTGGGCCTGAAACCGGGTAGTCCGCCGGATCTTTGGAATATAGACGATCCGGAGAAACCTAAAAGCCTCTATCAGGCCTTCGTGGATGCGGGCGCCGACATCATCCTGACCAACACCTTTGGGTCAAACCCGCACCGGCTGATCCTCGACAAGATGGATCACAAGTACAAAGAGCTTAACGTCAACGGCGCGAAGCTGGCCCGCGAAGTGGCGGATGGCGCCAACCGACCGGTGGTGGTCGCCGGTTCCATGGGGCCGACGGGTGGCATGATGGAGCCCTTCGGCGACCTGACGCCGGACGTCGTGGAAGAGACCTTCACCAAGCAGGCGGAAGTCCTGGCCGAGGGCGGCTGCGACGTCATCTGGATCGAGACCATCTTCGCCTTTGACGAATTGGGCGCGGCCATTCGGGGCGCCATGAAGTCAGGTCTTCCGGTCGCGTCCACCATGACCTTTGACACGGCAAGCCGTACCATGATGGGTGACACGCCTCAAAGTGCCTTCGACTTCGTTCATGGCTTCGACCCGGGCTTGGTCGCCTTCGGTGCCAACTGCGGCGCCGGGCCGGCCATGCTCATCGATACGGTAGTCGGTCTTTGTGAGGCTGCGCACGACGGCGACGTGGTCATCGCCAAGGGCAACTGCGGCATGCCGCAGATGGTGGACGGCAAGGTCCAGTATTCCGGCACCAAGGAGGTGATGGCCGATTACGCGAAACTGGCACGAGATTGCGGCGCGCGGATCGTCGGCGGCTGCTGCGGCACGACGCCGGAGATCCTGGCCTACGTGGTCGAGGTCATGAGAGACTACGCGCCGGACGATGCACCCAGCCGTGAGAAGATCGAAGACGTCTTGGGTCCGATCAAGGTGCCGCCAGCGGGCGGTTGAACTGCGACCCGGGCATCAGCCATGGGCGCATGTGTCGAAATTGAGAGCCGTCCCTTTTTTGTCGTCGCCGGAAGTTGGGTGCTCACAGCTTGTATCCGATTGACGTCACCAGGGGCGCCTTGGCTATTCGTGTGAGCAGTCTATGCGACCGCCGCCTACCACTCCCCGGTGTTCTC
>CAZNWX010000476.1:0-2068 GCA_964576415.1 uncultured Magnetovibrio sp.
GCTGTGGCGGTCCGGCTTGCCGAAGCCGAGGCGGCGCTGATCGGTCAGCCGGTCCACACGGATACCCTATCGGCGATATCCGATCCCATGGTCACCGTGGCCCTTGCGCCCATCAATGACATCAGATCCGACGCCGATTATCGTCTGACAGCAGCGGCCGAATTGGTCCGCCGAACACTGCGGCCGCTCCTTATGGAAAGTCATGAGGCGACAGCATGAAAGACAACGTGATGCCCCTGGCAGGAACGGTCAACGGTCGCGGCGTGACATTCCTGTCATCACCGGCACGCCGCCTCAGCGAAACCTTGCGCGATGAACTCGGCCTGACTGGCACCAAGGTGGGCTGCGACGCTGGCGATTGTGGGGCCTGTACAGTGCTGTTGAACGGTGCGCCTGTATGCGCCTGCCTGACCCCGCTGGCGCAGGTCGAAAACAGCGACGTGACCACCGTCGAAGGTCTTGCCAACGACGGGAACCTGAATGCCCTACAGGCATCGTTCCTCCGCTACGGCGCCACCCAATGCGGTATCTGCACGCCCGGCATGTTGATGGCGGCCAGTGCACTGCTTGCCATCACTCCGCGGCCCAGCCGTGACGAAGCGAAAGAGGCGCTGGGCGGCGTGTTGTGTCGGTGTACGGGGTACCAGAAGATTATCGATGCCGTTTGCGACGCGCACAGCCTTGGCAGCACCCAGCCCCTGCCCGCCGCCGGAGGAGCAATCGGTCAACGCCTTCGTCGTCTGGATGGACCCGCCAAGGTTAACGGTAGTGACTTGTTTGGTGCCGACCACGTCCCGGTCGGTGCGCTCCAGGTCCGCGCGATCCGCTCGCCCTTTGCGCGCGCCAAATTTAGCTTTGGCGAACTGGAAGCCTGGATTGCGGATCGACCTGGCGTTGAGACCATTTGTACGGCCGCCGACATTGCAGGCTCCAATTGCTTCGGCGTGATCCCGCCCTTCGCCGATCAACCCGCCTTGGCCGAGGGCAAGGTTCGGTTCCGGGGCGAAGCCGTGGCCATCGTCGTTGGCGACGCCGACATGATGGCCACTTTGGATTTGTCCGATTTTCCTGTGGACTGGATGCCTGAGACAGCGACCGTTGATCTGGCAACCGCGACCAAGGGCGCGGCGGTGCACGAGGATATTGGCGGAAATCAGCTGACTTCCGGCCGCGTGGTTACCGGTGATGCCGATGCCGCACTTGCCAACGCTGTCCATGTGGCCGAAGGCACATTCGAAACAGCCTACGTGGAACATGCGTATATAGAACCGGAAGCCGGCGCGGCTTGGATGGACGGCAATACCTTGGTGATCCAGGTCTGCACGCAAGCTCCTTATATGAACCGCAACGACGTGGCCAATGTGCTCGGCCTGGATGTTGATGGAGTTCGAATCATACCAGCGGCCGCGGGCGGGGGCTTTGGCTCAAAACTCGACGTCACCCTACAACCGTTGTTGGGATTGGCAGTGCTGAAAACGGGCAAGCCCTGTCGGATGGTATTTACCCGCAGTGAATCGCTTCAGGCGTCGACTAAGCGGCATCCCGCACGTATGCACGCCCGCGCCGGAATTGATGCCGTCGGCAAGATCGTTGGCATGGTCTTTGACGGTGATTTCAATACCGGTGCTTATGCAAGTTGGGGACCAACGGTGGCCAACCGGGTGCCCGTCCATGCCTGTGGTCCCTACCGAACACCGAATTACCGGGCCGTCGGACGCGCTATCCACACCAATGGTCCGGTCTCCGGCGCATTTCGCGGATTTGGCGTGCCGCAAGGGGCGTTGATTCAAGAAATATTGTACGATGATCTTGCAGATATGGCAGGCCAAGATCGGCTTGCCTTTCGACAAGAGAATGCCTTGAAAGACGGCGACACATCCGTCTGCGGCCAAGTGATGGAAAGCGTCGGCATCGGTGAGTGCCTGGACGCGCTGGAGCCACGTTGGCATGACGCCTTGGCGGAAGCCAAAGCCTTCAATGCCGGTTCTGAGACGTTAAAGCGTGGCGTTGGTGTGGCTTCATGCTGGTATGGATGCGGCAACACGGCCATGTCCAATCCATCCACGAT
>CAZNWX010000477.1:0-2068 GCA_964576415.1 uncultured Magnetovibrio sp.
GGGCTATGGCGCCGCGCGGGAGCGAGATCCGGCTGCCGTCGCCGATGACGTGCGTTTGGGTTACGTCAGCGCCGGCGCAGCCAAGACGGATTATAGCGTTGTCGTCAACAACGACGGCCAACTCGACACTAAAGCAACGGAAGCCCTGCGGGTGAGCGGCGGCTCATGAGCAATCAACCGAGTTATGTCATCGGCGTCGATGTTGGCGGCACCTTCACGGACGTCTTTTTCCTAGACGAAGCCAATGGACAGTGCGGCGTCGCCAAGGTGCCATCGACGAAACACGATCAATCCAAAGGTTTTCTAGCCGGCATTCGGAGCGGCGTCACCGACCTGACCAAGGTTGCAACCGTGGTCCATGGAACGACCGTCGGCACCAACGCCCTGCTGGAGCGCAAGGGTGCCAAAACGGGTATCATCACCAACTCCGGCTTCCGCGACACGCTGGAAATGCGTCGCCGTGACCGGCCACGCACCTGGGGGCTTTGGGGGCAGTTTGATCCGGTCGTACCGCGCGACCGGCGCCTTGAGGTGCAGGAACGAACTTTAGCCGATGGCACGATTCGCACAGAGGTCGATATCGATGAAGTTAAGGCACAGGCCAACGTACTCCTGGACATGGGTACGCAATCTGTCGCCATAGCGTTTATCAACGCCTACGCCAATCCCACCAACGAAATAGCGGCACTGGCCGCAGTCCGTGAGGTCTGGCCAAATGACCACGTCGTCGCCTCACACGAGATTTTGCCGGAGATCCGGGAGTTTGAGCGGACCTCGACAACTACTCTCAACGCCTACTTACAGCCGACCGTTGGCTCCTATCTTCACCGCTTGGACACGGCCTTACGTAACGACGGCTTCGGCGGCGAAGTGCTGATCGTGCAGTCGAACGGCGGCGTCATGTCCCTTGAAACGGCTGGCAAGCGGCCCATTCGCACGACCTTATCCGGCCCCGCAGCCGGCGTCATCGCCAGCACCCACATCGCCAAAAGCGCGGGGTTCCCGAACGTCATCACCTGCGACATGGGCGGGACGAGTTTCGACGTATCTTTGGTAGCCAGAGGGCAAAGTACGCTAGCGGCGCAGACCGCCGTAGATTTCGGTCTTGTGATCCGCACGCCGATGATCGAGATGACCACAATTGGTGCCGGCGGCGGCTCCATTGCCTGGGTCGACCGAGGCGGTTTATTGCAGATCGGACCGGAATCGGCGGGTTCGGAACCCGGTCCCGTCTGCTATGGCCAAGGCAATGAACGGCCGACCGTCACAGACGCCAACTTGCTGCTCGGCCGCATCAATGCGGACCGCCCCATCGGCGGCAAGCTCGACCGCCTAGATTTGGAGACGGCGAAGGCCGCCATTGCAAAGCACGTAGGCGAACCGCTCGACCTCGATCCTATTGCGGCGGCAGAAGCCATCATCCGGGTCGCCAATTCCCGCATGGCCGGCGCGATCCGATTGGTCTCTATTGAGCGCGGACATGATCCGGGAGATTTCGCCGCCATGCCCTTTGGTGGGGGCGGCGCCCTGCACGCCGGCGCGCTCATCAAGGACGTTGGACTTAAAAGCGCCCTAGTGCCCCGCTACCCGGGCGTGACCTCGGCCTTGGGGTGCACGATTGCCGATATGCGGCACGATTTCGTGCAGACACTAAACAGCCTTCTTGATGATCTTGACCTCGATCAGCTAACCAGCCAGTTCTCGAACCTGGCAAGACAAGGCGGCGCCCTTCTTGACGATACCAGCGTGAGCTTTGTCGATCGGGAAACCTGGTTCGAACTCGACATGTCGTATCTCGGCCAAACGCACACGGTGGATGTGCCACTCTTCCTCGCAGAAGACTTCAATATCAAACGCGACCAGATCAGCGCCGCGTTTGAAGCGCGCTATAAGTCGGTGTTTGGAAACCCCTTGAGCGGGATCCCCATGCGGGTCCTAAATCTCCGGGTCTCGGTGATTGGCGTCCGGCCAAACTTCGACCTCCACCTATTGGCGCCAGATGATGAAGGTTCCATCGAAGCCGCCGTGCGGGGGACCCGGCCCGTCTGGGTTGATGGCGGCTGGACGG
>CAZNWX010000478.1:0-1833 GCA_964576415.1 uncultured Magnetovibrio sp.
TTCCCAGGCGTCGTCGATGGTGGCTGCTAGACTCATGAGATCATTCCATTCGCTAAGGGGCGGAATACCGCCGGAAAAACGGCCCCGAAGATGCGGCAGGGGACAGGCGCTGTCAACATGGCCCAGGGGCCTGGCGACCGCTGTGCGCGCGCGCTGGATGGGGATGGCGGGACCGACCCTGCCGCCTGTTCGTAACGGTCCGCAGAAGTCCGCACCGGCCCATAAAGGTCCAAATATGGCCTCAGCTGGCCCATCTATGGACCGCAAAGTGGCGCCGCGGTCAGGATTTGTGGATGTAGGTCTTTGCGACGATTCTTCGGCTGCTGCCCGCATCGCCTCATGCGATGCGACGTGGCGAGCGCCCGTCCCGGTGATGACGCCTTGATCAATGCCGTGTGCCCAGGTCTGATTGACACGGAAGCTTCTCGCCCGTGGTTTGACGACATGTCTGGTGCGGCAGCGTCCAAACAAACTGCAACGCCAATCGTCGATATGCTGCTTATGCCGTCTGGCAAGCTATTAGCCCGCGGGACGACTTGTGCAGTATGGAAAGGTTCTGTCCTGGCTATAGGCCGAAAGTCAAATGTTCGCGCCTGGTGATTGGCGTTAATCCCAACTGTGGATCTCAGGTGCCGAGATTTCAGTCAACTGGAAGACACGACCGCTACCAAGTGGGCTTGATCTCCAGGAACTCCAAAGGCGACACATCGGCGGGCACATAGGCGCGCTGGAATGTTAAGGGCTTATCGCCCCTTCCATAGCCCAAAATATCGCATGCTAATCCGAATGCTCCTGAGTGAAGTTTGAGTTGCCGAGTTGCGGCGTCAGGAAGTGCCGTACACACAATCCGGTTTTTCGTGCGGACTGTTTCACTTCCAAACATCCGTTGGACGACAGCGCTCAAGTGCACACCCTCGAGATCGCTCCGCTGCAACTCCAATACGCCTCCGAATTGACTGAACGAAAGAAAGAACGATGCGTGTATCTTGAACTGGTGACCGATATCAATGACCCGATCAATCCGTACGAAGCTGCTGTCCTGTCCGAGGAACTGGCTCCACGGTCCACGGCATTCGATTCGGCGCATTTCGAGGACCTTGCTGAAAATTGGATAAACACGCCCTTCCTTTTCGTTCATAAAACGAAATTGCCACAGGTCGAAAATTTCGGAGGTCCGATCTGAAACAATTGTCCCGCGACGTCGTGTCCGTTTGATCGCGCCGAGTTGGGAGAGGCTGCGCATTGCCTTCTGAACGGTACCAAGGCTGAACGGCAGCTTCTCGGTCAACATGGATTCCGTCGGCAGGCGGTCTCCAGGTTTGACTTCTCCATCCTTGATTAGCGCTAAAATCGCATCCGACAACTGCCTATACTTCGGAAACTTTTTGTCGCCGTAAGAAATCTCATTCAGTCGCGAATGAATTTCGTCGTATATGGAAGGCATGGCCATTGGCATAATGTGCCAGCGGTCTTTATAAAACGTATTTTTGTCGTAGCATTTCGTAGAGGGCCGTCCAATCCTGCGCACCCCGGCCTTCGTCATGAGCGTTTGCGTAAACCGCTTCAGCCATTCCCGCGAGAGCGAGGGGAACGCCGAGCGTCTCGGACAAAGTTATCGCGATTCCCAAATCTTTCTTGGCTAAATCGATCATGAATGCCGGCGATATGTCGTTTTTTAGTACTTTGGCCGGATAGGTAGTCGACATGTGGCCCAGGCCTGCCGCCGTCCCGCACATGACCTCGATGGCGAGATCCCGATCGAGACCGGAAGATTCAGCCAATGTGAGAACTTCGGCGGTTAACACGTTGAGCACCGTCGACATCAAGTTGTTG
>CAZNWX010000478.1:1843-2065 GCA_964576415.1 uncultured Magnetovibrio sp.
TCATGCGCCCGCCCATGCCGGGCCCACCACAATCGACAACCGTGTCGCCCATGCATTCGAACACCGGCCGCGCCTCTTCAATGTCCGCGGCGTTGCCGCCGGCCATGATCAGGAGGTTGCCGGTCTTTGCTTGTTCGGAGGTGCGGCCGACCGGCGCATCAATCATCCGGACCTTCTTTGAGGATAGCCCGTCGCGAATCTCATCGGTCTCAACCGGGTTGA
>CAZNWX010000479.1:0-2060 GCA_964576415.1 uncultured Magnetovibrio sp.
GGGGATTGTCGGGCTCGGCAATATCGGACGCTGCGTGGCACGGATGACCGGAGCCGTGTTTGGAATGCGGGTCATTGCTTACGACCCTTATCTAGCGGACTCGGATTTAGCCGACCGCGGGGCGGAGAAGTGCGACAGCTTGGAAACCCTGTTTCGCGACGCTGATTTCGTGTCCATCAACTGCCCGCTCACGGATGAGACCCGCGGCATGATCAATGGGGATCTTTTCAACGTCATGAAGGAAACGGCCTATTTCGTGATCACCGCACGGGGCGGCATCTACGATGAACTGGCCCTGGAGGATGTATTGCGGGCGGGACAGATTGCCGGCGCCGGCCTCGACGTTTTCGAGCAGGAGCCGCCGGCGATGGATCACCCGTTGTTGAAATTCGATAACGTCTTGGTTAGCCCGCACAACGCCG
Organism: uncultured Magnetovibrio sp.; assembly: GCA_964576415.1. Taxonomy (GTDB): domain Bacteria; phylum Pseudomonadota; class Alphaproteobacteria; order Rhodospirillales; family Casp-alpha2; genus UBA3470. Next base: position 423 of record CAZNWX010000479.1, read on the forward strand.
GTATTACCGATGACGCCAACTTGAACATGGTCACGTCGGCGCTTGAACAATGGGCCGATGTCTTCGCCGGCCAACGGCCGCGCAACCTGATCAACCCGTCGGCCTGGGACGCATTTCAAACTCGCTATCAGGCGGTATTCGGTTTGAGCGCGGCGGAGTAGGACGATGGTCGACTCGGTCTATGGCAATAACCACCGCGACCTCCGCTTTGCGATCAGCCTGAAGGCCCGCGTCTTTGCCGACGGGCACGAATACGACGCGAGGCCGTGCCGAATCTCCAACAGCGGCACAGCATTCGAAGCCAACGACATCTATCAGGACAATACCTTCGGCGACCTCCACGTGGAACGGTATGATCAATACAAAAGCCGCGTGGTCCCGGATTTCTCCGGCGGCTACGCCCTGGAATTCGCGCAAATGGTCACCGATCGCCGCACCATGGAAGAGGCGATCAAGAATTAGGAAAAGATCGTCAACTGGAAGAGGCTGCTGCAGGCTTGATCAGGCAACGCCGAATTGTTCCGCTACCTCTTCGGCGATAGCCAGCGACGAGGTCAGGCCAGGGCTTTCGATGCCGTAGAGATTAACCAGGCCGGCAACGCCGTGTTCGGTCGGGCCCTGGATCATGAAGTCGTTGGCGTACTTGGCCTGGTTCGGCCCCCCGAGTTTCGGTCGAATGCCCACATACCCGGGCTGCAGGACGCCGTCCTCGAGGCCTGGCCAGTAGCGGCGGATGGCGTCGTAGAAGCTATCTGCTCGGGCCGGGTCGACCTCGTAGTCCGGTTCATCCACCCAGGAGACGTCCGGGCCGAACTTGGTCTGGCCGCCAAGCTCCAAGGTCGAATGGGTGCCCAACCCGCCCGGTACCGGCACGGGATAGATCAGGTGGTTGAACGGGCTCTTCCCGATCAGGGTGAAGTAGGTCCCCTTGGCGTAGAAGAGGGGCGGGATGGTGTTTGCGGGGATACCGGCGATAGTGCGCGCCAGGGGTTGCGCGCCGAGCCCCGTCGAATTGACCAGGGTCCGGCAATGCAGCGTCATGGCGTCGGCGCCGCCGGTCTCGATCGTAATGCCGCCGTTCTCGACCCGGCCGCCGGCGACTGGGCTCATGAATGCGATCATGCCGCCATGGTTTTCCATGTCGCCTTGGTAGGCCAACATCAGGCCGTGGGAATCAATAATTCCGGTCGACGGCGATAGGAGCGCACGAACCGCATGGAGGTTCGGTTCTATGACGCGTAGTTCATCCGCGTCCACCCAGGTCAGGTCCGGCACGCCGTTGGCGGCGGCTTTCTCCTTCGTGGCTTCAAGGGCAGGAATCTCTTCCTCCGTCGTGGCCACGACCAATTTGCCCAGGCGCTTGTGCGCGACGCCGTGGCTCTCACAGTACTCATAGAGAGCGTGCTTGCCGGAGACGCAACACCTCGCCTTCAGGCTGCCCTTGGCGTAATAGATGCCTGCGTGAATGACTTCGGAATTCCTGGATGATGTGCCCGTGCCGATGTCGTCGGCTGCTTCCAGGACGATCACCTCGCGTCCGGCTATGGCCAAGCGGCGCGCGATGGCTAAGCCCACGACGCCGGCGCCGACGACAATGCAATCCACGGTTTCGATCATGTTGGGAAGATGGCGTGGTGG
>CAZNWX010000480.1:0-2055 GCA_964576415.1 uncultured Magnetovibrio sp.
AGTGCCAAATGCTAAATGTGCCCATTCCGGTTTCACAACTGTTTTCAGGTGGTTGAGGACCGGATAATGGCAGAATGGCCCGACACCTGCAATCACGCTTTCATTCCCTTGAGACAACGACGGAAGGTCATCAACCGGCCTCGGGATCCAAAGGTTCAACGGCCTCAACCGCTTCATCCATCATCGCCTCAGGCAGCAACGTGACGGGGTCACCTGATCCCTCCTCGCCCGTTTCTTGCACATCCCCGTGCACACGATAGGCGTTGATCGCGGGACCGGATTCCAGCAGTCCGGCGGACTTCAGTTCTTTAATACCCGGCAAATCCCGAACATCTTCTAGGCCGAAGTGATCGAGAAAATCATCCGTTGTCTTCCAGGTCGCCGGCCGCCCAGGTGTCTCGCGGCGTTTACCGGGTTTTATCCAGCCGGCTTCCATCAGTACGTCCAGCGTCCCCTTGGATAGGCTGACGCCGCGCACCTCTTCGATTTCGGCGCGCGTAATGGGCTGGTGATACGCCACGATAGCGAGGGTTTCAATCGCCGCGCGGGATAGCTTCCTCGGAACGTCGATCTCTTTCTCCAACAACGGCCGGATATCGTCCGCGGTTCGGAAACACCAGGACTTTCCGCGCCGGACCAACTCCACACCACGGCCCTCGTAATAGGATTGCAAGGCGGCCAGCATGCCCTTCAAATCAGCATCCTCGGGCAGACGCGCTGCCAATTGCTTCTCGCTCAGGGGCTCGGCAGCGGCGAAAAGAACGGCTTCCAATAGACGGAGGTTTTGACGTTCAATCTTGGTCATCCCTAATTCCATCCTGTTCCGACGACGTGTCCGTCGCCTCGGTTTCAATCATATCATCGTTGGCGGGCTCTTCAGGGCGCGCTTCCGCCTTGACGAAAATCGGCGCGAAGACTTTGGCCTGCTGTAACTTCACCTGTCCCTCGCGGGCCATTTCAAGACTAGCCGCAAATGTCGCTGCAACGGCGGAACGGTAAAGCAGCGGATCTTGCAGACCCGACGGCAGGAAGGTAAAGAGGTTCTGCCAATTAGGAATGGGGCCCAAGATCTTACGCAGGCGCTGGAGGGCATCCTCCACTGTGTAGATCTCAAAGGCCTCAATGTGCAGGGGGCCTGCATCTTGGCCTCGCCGTTGTTGGTCCCCATACGCCTTCAAGACCTCAAACAGGGTCACTTCATAGGTCATGTTGAAGGTCCGACGGAAGACCTCTGGCGCACCGCGCGGGAAGAACTCGATGCCCAACTTATTCCGTTCGCTGAGCTTTTTCCCTGCTTCCTGCATCGACTCCAGGCGCTTCAGCTGGAAGGCAAGGGCGGCGGCCATTTCATCGCCCGTCGGCTCATCACCGTCATTGAGATCGGGCAACAAGAGGCGGGATTTCATGTAGGCCAACCAGGCCGCCATGACCAGATAGTCGGCCGCCAACTCCAGGTCACGGCGCCGTACCTCGGCGACGAACGCCAAGTATTGATCAGCCAGGGCCACCATGGAAATTTGTGTGATATCCAGCTTCTGTTCGCGCGCCAACGTCAGCAGTACGTCGATGGGTCCCTCAAACCCCGCAAGATCGAGGACCAGGGACACGCCCGATTCCGCGCTTGGCACGTCGAAGGCCTGGCCTTCTTCAAACTCTTCTGGGTATTCAGACATGGGCGATCCCGTGTAAGATAATGTTACCCCTACAGCAATCCCAGGCCGCTGAGGATGGTCTGCATAAGATACTCCGTCGGCGCCCCCACCAGCCACCAAAAGATATAATGTACATGCCGAACTGTTCGACGGCATAGAGAACAACAAGGAAGGTGCCGAGAATAATCAAGAATCCCTGGTGTTCAAGACGCGTCAAACGGATTCCCAATAGGGTCGGCGGCCCCCCTCGGGAACGCGGCCGCAATCCAACGAACGGATAACTAGCATATTGAATTATAAAACTAAATCTTTCTCCCGTGGCGTTTTACAAACTCCGCCCCTCCCGGGCATAAAGGTCGACCTCAAGCCATATAACCCGTGCGGAAGGAGCCCCGCGATCACG
>CAZNWX010000481.1:0-2047 GCA_964576415.1 uncultured Magnetovibrio sp.
CCGGATTAGTGCTATATGCCGGCAGCAACAGCGCCTGGCTGACCGAGCTTTTGGCCTTCCACTTGGGCGCTGTTCTGGCGTTTTTTCTGCTTACGCCTTTTTCCAAGATGGCGCACGGATTCTACCGCCTTGCGGCGTTGACGCGGGAAGCTCAACTGCAACGCTAGGTCTTGTCAGTTCACCTAATCCACTGCGTCTTCAAAGCGTTGGGCCGTGCTGTCGACGCCATTCAGCTTGTCCAATCCGAACAAACAGATCCGGAATGTTCGAAAGCCCTCCGGCTCGTCGCATTGCAACGGGTCGCCGGCGGCGACCTGAAGGCCAACTCCGACAAAATTGTTGCCTGATCGAATACCGTAGTTCCGCGTTTAGCGGATCGCCACCCCCGGCGCGCCAAAACCCTTGATGGCGACAGATTTGAGCCGTCGCGCTGCCAGAACGCCGCGGATCCGATCGCCGAGCCCCTGCTGGCAGTCGCGGAGACCTCAAATCGGATTACCTGCGTCTCCTTCGTGGCGTCTTGGAACTTCACCATGGTATCCGTCGGAATGTTGGCGTGGCAGGCATATCCGCCGTTCTCATAAGTCTCCATGATCTCAGCCTATTTCCGAAAATCACAGGCGAAACGGGAACAGGTAGGTTCGTCGACCCGCTCGAGCGCCTTTTCGTTCATCAACTGTTTTTCTCACCGACAGATAGCGCACCGCCCAGGTTCAATCCTCAAACAAGGCGATGACTTCTCTTGGGATTGCAAACGACCGTATCCCGTCTCCATTTTCTTTCTTCTGCACTAGTACGCGTTTTTCGAACCCTTCCACGGCCAGGGTCTTGCCGCGAAAGAGACGGTGTTCCAAATCGAAACTGGAGCGGCCGAAGCGCGTAATCCGGGTTGTGATGTTCACCACGTCACCGTGCTTGGATGGCACGTAAAACTTGGCGCTGGTGTCCACCATGGGAAAACCGACCACGTTGTATCGGCGGATCAGCTCCGGCTTCGGTAGGCCCGCGGTGGCAAAATGATGCGCCGTCGAGGCGTCGAACCAGCGAAAATAGTTCGGAAAGTAGACGATGTCCGCAGGGTCGCAGTCGCCCCAGGAAATCTCCACGTCACGGCGACTAACCAGCATAAGCGGCCTCGCTTGATCTGGCTTCGGCTGTCGGATTGATAGGATGCGGCAAGGCGTCGGCCAGCTTCCCGTGTTCCGGGTCGCTCAGCGCCGCGGCGATGGCGATGCGCAGATCTCCTGCCGCGTCAGCGATGCGACCGGCTGCCGACGCTGGCAGAACGATCTGGCTCATAATGGAGCCAAAGGCCTTTTGGCCGCGGGCTTGCGTATCTGAATAGCCCTTTAGAACGCGCGGCAACTCGGCCAAGGCCCCGGCAAAGGCCGTCGATGCGGGCAAGGCTTTCTCCATGGCGTCTAGCCAGATGGCGATGGTAGCCTGCTCCTCTTGAAAGCGTAGAGATTTGCGTCGGATCCGCTTCAAGACCGCGACCGTGCGCAGCATCCAATAGCCCCAAACGCCTGTGGATTTCAGGTAGCGGCCCTCGCCGACGAAGGGCAGTTGGCCACCTGCGGACACGTGACGGCGGACCCATTGACCGAACTTTACCGGCAGGATCGCGGCGATCTCTTCGGCTTGCGGTTTCAGGTATTCAGTGACCGTAAGGACCTGGCCTGGCTGCAAGCCGACCTCATCGGCGATCTTGCGGAAACGCTCCGGCCTGGTTTTTAGGTCGGCGACCCGGGCGACATCCTCATAGGCCATCCACAATGCCAATCGGCGGGCTGCTTCGGTCAGCGCATGCCTGGCGGTGTGGTCATTCGTGTCGGCAGCGGCCATGAGCCGCTGCAACCGCGACAGGTAAAGACGGCCGTATTCCGCATCCTGAAAATCCACGGTCAGGTCGTGGCCGTGGGCCGCTATAAACGCCAACTCCTCGGATACGGCGGATAAATTCAGGTCGGATGGCGAGAGTAGCGCGGGAGATGGCGACGGGGTCACGTTTGCGGTGGGCGGCGCATCGCCGCTCACGACTGCTTTG
>CAZNWX010000482.1:0-2047 GCA_964576415.1 uncultured Magnetovibrio sp.
CGCCTTGGACGCTCCGAAACGTGTCGCGCGCCTTAGTGTAGATATTTTGCGGCCGGTTCCCCAAGAACCGCTTCGCCTCAATACCCAGATTATCCGTGAAGGCCGGCGGCTTGCTGTCGTGGACGCCGCGCTTGAGCGCGAATCGGACGGCATGCCAGTTGCCGTAGCTCGTGCGCAATTGTTACAAGACCGTGAAGATCACGAACCGCTATTTCCGCACGCCGCAGCGCCCATTCCGCCGCTTGGCGTCGCTGACAGGGCAGATCTCATTTCCGAGGTCCGCCGTCGGGAGGGCCCGCCAGGATTTCATCTGAACATCGAAATGCGCCACGGCGCGGACAAGAGCGGGCCGACCGGGTGGTTCACTTGGTCCGGCGAATTGATCACCGGTCTCACCACCAGCCCGGCACAACGCTGCGCCGCCATTTGCGATCTGGCCACCATCGTATCCGGCCGAATGCGCCTTTCGGGATCCGCTGGATGGGACAACAAGATCCGTTTCGAGATGCTGAACACGGATACGATCATCCATTTCCTACGACCGCCCATCGGCGCTTGGTTCGCGTTTCACGCCCCATCAATCATCGATGAACGCGGCGCCGGCATTACGCAGGCGCCGCTTTACGACGAAAATGGGGCTTTGGGTCGGGTGGTTCAGACCATGGCCTCCAACGCACCCTAGAGTACGAGTTGACAGGCGGGCTTCGGTCGCCGACAAACAGATCGTCCACCGTATTCCTGCGGGCAGATCATTCACGGAGAACACCAATGGTCGCAAAGCGGAAACCTCTTATTGCCGGCAACTGGAAAATGAACGGCCTCAAGAAAGACGCCCGCGCCCTGGCCGGCGGGTTGGCGAAACGCATGGCCAAGACCAAGCGCCCGGCATTCGAAATGCTAATTTGTCCACCGGCGCCGTTGCTGGGGTTCTGCGTCGACGCCGTGAAAGGCTCCGGCGTCAAGATAGGCGCGCAGGATTGTCACGCGGCGGAGGCCGGCGCCCACACGGGTGACATCAGCGCGCCACTCCTGAAGAACATGGGGTGCGGTTACGTTATCGTCGGACATTCGGAACGCCGCACCGATCACAGCGAAACGGACAAACAAGTCAAAGCCAAGGCGGAGGCAGCGCTAGCGGCCGGGCTCAAGGTCATCGTCTGCATCGGTGAGACGTTGAAAGAGCGCAAGGCCGGTCAAACCCTGAACGTCAATCGCCGCCAATTGCGGGGTTCCTTACCCGCCGGCGCGACCGCCGCGAATACTGTGATCGCCTACGAACCCGTTTGGGCTATTGGCACTGGCCAAGTGGCCACGCCGGCCCAGGCGCAAAAGGTTCACGCCGCCATCCGCAAGTTGCTAAAAAGCAAACTGGGAGCAAACGAAGGGGACAAGATGCGAATCCTATACGGCGGCTCCATGAAGCCAGGGAACGCGACGGAATTGATGATCCTGCCGGACGTAGACGGCGGCCTCATTGGTGGTGCCAGCCTGTCCGTGGCCGATTTCTGGGCCATAGCCGACGCAGCTTAGGCGGTCCTGACGCACCATCGGATTGGCGTCTCCAACTCGTCGCGGCAAAGTTCGCCAAGCAGCTTGAACGTCATTCCGGTGCAACGTGCTCGCGCTTCTACGCCATCGATTGCTCGACGCCCGCGGCATCCCCGGGGATCAGTGGGTGGATTGGGCCAGCTGGTTTCGTCATGTGGGCCACCGCATCAGCGGTGCACAGGGGACAATCCATCTCATATCTTATCGATGTCCAGATGGCATTGGACGGAAAGGGACGTATTCTGGGGTGTCCGCCAAAAGTCCCTGGTTTACAGTGTATTCGTAGACCTTTTTGTCTCTACCCACACTTTAACCCACGTATCAAACGGCCTTTACCGTGTTCAATTGATTTCACGAAGGACCCACCGATTGTTCCGCATCGCGGCAATTGCGTCGTGGAACCATGTCACCCTGCCGGCATAGCCGCCTGCCGCCAGTCCTACTTGTGCTTCTCCTGATTAACGTGACAAAGCCCTCACAAAGGTTGTTGCAATGTCGG
>CAZNWX010000483.1:0-2036 GCA_964576415.1 uncultured Magnetovibrio sp.
AGCTGGATGCGGAACTAGACCGTTTGTGCCCGACCCCTGTAGAGAAGGACGCTCGGGTTGTGATGCGCAAGGGGCGGGAGAACTATCTCTGCCTTTTGAACCTTGCCGACGCCGTTGCCCGCCTGTCGGGCCGCGGCGCGCCGGATGCCGTTGGCCTAGGGCTAATCACCCGCTGGGCGTCGGCGACCCGCGACGGTGACATGGTCGGGGGCGACTTTCCAGCCTGGCTAGTGGACCTATTGGGATCACGCCTGACCGTGGAGATGACGGATACGCGCGGCGAATGCATCTACTCGGCGTGCGATCACTATCGCAAATGCTTCATCGAACGGACCGTCCGACGGGCCCGGGCGGCCGACATAGTGGTCGCCAATCATGCCTTGGTGATGGTCCAAGCGGCCATGGGTGGCGGCGAGGAGGGCGTGCTACCGCAACGATATGTCTTCGACGAAGGTCATCATCTGTTCGATGCCGCCGACAGCGCCTTTTCACAGCAGCTGTCGGGGCGGGAGACGGCGGACCTCAGGCGATGGTTGGTTGGCCCGGAGCAAGCGCGTAACGGCGGCCGAGGTCGTGGCCTCCGGGACCGGGTCGGCGATCTTATCTCTGGGGACGACAAGGCCGAAGAATGCATCGATGAAGTTCTCAGCGCGGCGCGGGCGCTACCCAGCGCTGGATGGGGCCAACGGCTAGGAGGGGGCGAGCCCGTGGGCCCGGCGGAGGCGTTCCTGGCGCTTGTCCGCCAGCAGGTCTACGCCCGTGACGCCAATCCGGACGGTCTATACGACATGGAAACGGACGCCCGACCGCCCGTCGACGGCCTCCTGGACGCCGCGGCATGCCTGGATGCGGCATTGCTGCGCCTGGAAGGTCCGTTGCTCGAGCTGAGCAAGAGCCTACTGGTGCGCTTGGACTGCGAGGCGGACGACCTGGAATCGGCAGCCCGGGCACGCATCCATGGCCTGTGCCGGTCACTGACCCGCCGGGGCCTGCAGCCCGTGGCCGCCTGGCGCTCTATGCTGACAGCCCTGTCCGGCAACACCCCAGCGCTCTTCGTCGACTGGTTCGGGGTTTCAAGGACTGGCGGGCGCGACGTAGATGTGGGGTTTTTCCGGCATTGGCTGGACCCCACGCAACCGCTGGTCGAAACCGTCTTCGAACCGGCCCACGGGGTTCTGATCACGTCCGCCAGCCTGCGCGATCACGTAGGCGATGAGGGAGGGGACGGTTGGGCCAACGCGGATACCCGTGTCGGTGCTGGCTATATCGCGGCAGAGTCCCATCAGGCGACGCATCCCTCGCCCTTCGACTACGCGGGTGAGACTCGGATTTATGTGATCGGTGACATCAACCGCAACAACGCAGACGAGGTATCTGCGGCTTATCGGGAGCTGTTCTTGGCCGCGGGCGGCGGCGGTTTAGGCCTGTTCACGGCCATCCACCGATTGCGCGCCGTGTACGAGCGGATCGCGCCACCATTGGAGGCCGCAAACCTGCCCCTGTTGGCCCAGCATGTGGAACCCCTGGATACGGGTACGCTCATCGATATCTTCCGAGCGGAGGAGGATACCTGCCTGCTGGGTACGGACGCCGTGCGCGACGGGGTTGACGTGCCCGGCCGCTCGCTGCGTCTGATCGCCTTCGATCGCGTACCTTGGCCGCGCCCGACAATCCTGCACCGGGCCCGGAAAACCACTTTTGGTGGGCGCGCTTACGATGAGATGCTGACCCGCCTTAAACTCAAGCAGGCCTATGGCCGGCTGCTCCGCCGCCACGGTGATCGGGGTGTATTCGTCATGCTCGATCGAGGCCTGCCGAGCCGCCTACTCAGCGCCTTCCCACCCGACGTTGACGTGCAGCGGGTAGGCCTTGCGGAAGCCCTACGTGACATCCGATCTTTTCTACCCAAGCCGGAATTCTGAGCCTCATCACGGCGTGCGGTGCAGATCGACACCTCACAGGGCTTCGAATTTTACCACGCCGACGTCTGCCGCATTGATGACGCCCTCTGCCCCGTCGGCACGGCGACGCGCGCC
>CAZNWX010000484.1:0-2035 GCA_964576415.1 uncultured Magnetovibrio sp.
GTGGCGCCCAGAGAAGCCTGCCGCAAACAGAAAGGGCTACAAGGGCTCATGACCGACAAATCGCTCCTTGATCTCTCAGGGGTCACCAAACGGTTCCCTGGGGTGGTGGCGAACGATGACGTTACGTTTTCGATCCTGCCCGGCGAGGTGCACGCCTTGTTTGGTGAGAACGGCGCCGGAAAATCGACCTTGGTGAAAATAATCTACGGCGTCCAACGCCCAGACGAAGGCGAGATGCGGTTCGATGGAAAACCATACGCACCGGCCAAACCATCCGAGGCGCGCGCCATGGGAATTGGAATGGTGTTCCAGCACTTTTCCTTGTTCGAGGCGCTGACCGTCGCCGACAATGTTGCGCTCGGCATGAACAAGGAAGCCATTGGTAGCAATTTAGATGAACAGATTATCGAAGTATCAAAAGCCTACGGGCTGACCTTGGACCCAGCGCGATACATTGGTTCCCTCTCCGTTGGTGAGCGCCAGCGCGTCGAAATCATTCGCTGCCTATTGCAGAAACCACGGCTTTTAATCATGGACGAGCCGACTTCTGTATTAACCCCGCAAGAAGTGGAAATTCTATTTCAGACGTTGAGACAGCTGTCCTCTGAGGGGTGCTCAATTCTCTATATTTCCCACAAGCTCGAGGAAATCCGAGAACTTTGCGAAAAAGCGACGGTGCTTCGAGGTGGCAAGGTTGTCGCCACCTGTGACCCGCGTGAGGAGACGGCCAAGAGCTTGGCCGAGATGATGATCGGTACCTCGTTCAAATTTGCTGAACGTCAGGTGCATGAGCTTGGCAAAGACCGCTTGGTTGTGAACAACCTGACGACCGTCAGTCATGATCCCTTTGGCGCCGATATCTGCGATGTTTCATTCCGGGTGCGTTCCGGGGAAATATTTGGGATTGGCGGCGTCGCCGGGAACGGACAAGTGGAGCTTATGGAAACCTTGATCGGCGAGATTACAACCGTCGCGGGCTCGATCTGCTTAGACGGTGAAGCGATCGGTACCATGGGTCCGACGGCGCGGCGTGAAAGGGGTATGTGCTCCGTACCCGAAGAACGCCTGGGTCACGGAGCCGTCTCCGACATGTCATTATGGGAAAATACAATTCTTTCAGCGCGCACCCGCAAGTCTATGGAAAGAAGAGGGTTTTTGGATCTGCAAATTGCAAAGGACTTCGCCGGCCAGGTGGTGTCCAAGTTCAACGTCAAGACGGCTGGTATCGATCATGCGGCCAAAAGCTTATCGGGGGGTAACTTGCAGAAATTCATCGTTGGCCGCGAGATTTTGCAGGCGCCGACGGTACTTGTGATCATGCAGCCGACCTGGGGCGTTGATGCCGCTGCAGCTGCTGATATTCACCGCACTCTTCAGGACATGGCGGCGGACGGTGCAGCCATCTTGGTGATTTCCCAAGATTTGGAGGAGTTGATGGCCATATCCACGAACTTTGCAGTGATTGCCGAAGGCCGACTGTCCGAACCGAAACCGACGGGTAGTCAGACCATCGAGGAAATCGGTCTGCTCATGGGCGGTGTGTACGACCGTTTAGGGGACGCTGATGAAGGAGCGCCAGCATGATCCGCCTCGAACCTCGCAAGGAGATGTCGAAAAATCTTCTGTACCTGACCCCAGTGATAGCCGTGGTGCTCACCATTATTTTTGGCGGGGTAATGTTTCTTATCCTTGGGAAGAACCCAGTGCGGGCAATTACTATCATTTTCGTTACGCCGTTGACGGATTTATTCACCATTTCTGAGATAATCGTCAAGGCGACGCCCCTTATTCTCATCGGTATTGGTCTTTCTTTTGGATTTCGCGCCGGTGTTTGGAACATTGGTGCGGAAGGCCAATTCACCATTGGCGCTTTGGTCGGCGGTGCATTGCCGGCACTATATCCTGTCGAAGGGTTCTGGATTTTGCCTGTCATGTGTTTGGCTGGGATCATTGGCGGGATGGCCTGGGCAGCTATTCCTGCGTTTCTGCGCACGAAGTTCAATGCTAACGAGATTCTGGTCACCCTGATGCTGAC
>CAZNWX010000485.1:0-2024 GCA_964576415.1 uncultured Magnetovibrio sp.
TATTATAATTAGTATACTCTCTTGATTGATAATCTATAAAACGTGAATATGATGCATTCTAGCCCTATTGGATTGCGTCGCTCGCTAATCCAGTGCCCTGAAAGGATATGTCATGGAAGAAATCCCTGCCGGCGTTTTGGTCTCCGCCCTTGGCTTTGTCCTGGGTATGGTTTTTGGGGCTACGGCGCAACGAACCAATTTCTGCACTATGGGTGCGATCTCCGACGCCGTGTTCATGGGGGATTGGAACCGGTTTCGGGCATGGATGCTGGCTATTGCAGTCGCAATCTTGGGCAGCCAAGTTTTGCACATGAGTGGCACCGTGGACCTGGCGACGTCAATCTATCTGACATCTGATTTGGGTTGGGCCGGAGCGATCATTGGTGGTTTGCTATTTGGGTTCGGCATGACCTTGACCGGTGGGTGTGGCAACAAGACCTTGGTTCGTCTGGGAGCAGGAAATCTAAAATCCGTGGTCGTGGCATTGTTCATCGGTATCTTCGCCTATATGACGCTCCGGGGCTTAACGGGCTTGGCGCGGGTCGAATTGGAAGACGCCATAAACGTGGATCTGTCGGCGGCCGGCATGGCGGACCAAGGCATGCCAGCGTTTCTTGGCCTGATGGGGGTTCCAGAGAGCGCCGCGCGCTTGATCGTCGTGGCCGCGGTGGCCGGCGGCCTCCTGTGGTTCGTCCTCAAGAGCCGGGATTTCCGCGCCTCAAAGGCCGACGTCGCCGGCGGCGTTATAATAGGTGTGCTGGTGCCGGTGGCGTGGTATGTGACGGGCGTAATAGGTTTCGATGACTTCGAGCCAACTCCCTTGGCATCCTTTACCTTTGTTGCGCCAGTGGGTGAGAGCATCCAGTACCTGATGACCTTCACCGGTTCTACTATTAATTTCGGAATCGCCGTTATCGGCGGAATTATTATTGGTTCATTCATCGCGGCTAAATCGTCGGGCGAGTTCCGTGTTGAGGCGTTTACCGATGCTGACGACATGGTGCGTCACATGGTCGGCGGCTCTATTATGGGGATTGGTGGTGTTATGGCACTTGGTTGTACTGTCGGCCAGGGCATCACCGGTATGTCGACGTTGGCGATCGGCTCGGTCTTGGCGCTATTGTCGCTTCTGTTTTGCGGTTACTTCGGCATGAAGTATCTGCAGGACGGTACCTTCGGCGGCGCCTTTAACGCTGTCTTCAGCCGAGAGTAGTGGCGATTGCGCCTACCAGAGTTTCACTTCTTTGCCTTCTGCTTCCATTTTACGCGCGAGAGCTTGAAGCCAACGCTGGAAGTTAGGTTCCGTCTCGTACCCTTTGTCCTTCACGTAGACGAAAGAGTTCATGAAATGAAAGGGCTTCCAATAGCCTAGCAACCGCCAGACCTCTATATCGTGGCCGGAAACCTTTGAGTTCGCGTCAAGGCTGGGCGGGAAGTATTGGAGTGTAGGTGTGAACTGAACACGATACTTACGCGCCAGCTTCTTCTCCGTGGTTACCTCGCCGTCCACATCGGTGACTTCGCGATCACCCCAAAGGTTCATTTGGATCACGTTGAAGTTCTTGCGAATGTAATTAACGATTTCCGGGCGGCGCAGATTGACGTGATGCATTTCCCTGCAGTACGGACAGCCACGCTGCTCCCAGAGGATCACCAGTTGCTTGCCTTCCTTAGAGCTGTCACTGATATCCTCGCGAAGATTGAGGAACGATTCATAGAACCAAGGTTGGACGTAGACACCTTCCTCGTTAGGCTCGATTGCCGGCAGTAGCTTCTTTTTACCGTTGGCGTCTGCTGATCCCGCTCCAATAAGCACGATGATGGCAAATAGACCTTTGAGAATGCGCAAAGCCATTATGACGTTCCCCCTGTTGGCGTTGTGGCCAATCCTCTCCGACCGGACGAATTTATTGGACAATGGTAAACGACATATTCAAAATGTGTAAAGTGTTAGGTGACGCAAAACTATATCACAAAACGAGCCGGGAGGCATCTGGCGCGCCATGGAAGTTGATTTGTTCGTC
>CAZNWX010000486.1:0-2023 GCA_964576415.1 uncultured Magnetovibrio sp.
GCATGCCCTTGGCGCAACTGGGCGTGACCACCGATTGGTTCCTGACTAAGAAGATCATGGAGACCATGGGTCTGGTGGCGGCGCGCGAACTCTTGTTGCTGGGCGACTTCATTCCAGCGAAGGCGTTCCACGCCAACGGCCACATCGCCCGCGCCGCGCCCGCAAACGAACTGGACGCGGAGACCGACAAGATCGTTCAACGCCTGGCCGCCAATGCGCCACTCTCCATGCGCATCCTCAAGAGATTGCTGCTGAAGCAGGTGTCTTTCTACGACGAGATCGATCACGCGGCAGAAGCAGAAGAGGTGAAGCGCGTGTTTGCTAGCGAAGATGCTTTGGAGGGCATTGCCGCACGGATCGAAAAACGCGCACCCAAATTCAACGGGTCATAGCATCCCATTGAATTGGAGGCCTTCATGACGGACCGCACGCTCCACGAAGACGCTATCATCATCGACGGCCTGGTCATCGCCAAATGGGGCCGGCCCGTGTTCGAAGCCATGCAGGCCGGCGGGTTGACCGCCGTCAACTGCACCTGTGCCGTGTGGGAAGGCACAGCGGAGACACTCGCCAACATTGCCCAATGGAAACGGTGGTTCAGCGAACACGCCGATCTCATCATACCAGTTCACACGACCGCTGATATCCGCCACGCCAAGACCGAGGGCAAGGTCGGCATCATTCTGGGCTGGCAGAACACCTACGCCATCGAGAGCAACATCGACATGCTGCGTGTGTTCCGCGATCTCGGTGTGCGGGTCATGCAGCTGACTTACAACACACAGAACCTCGTCGGGTCGGGGTGTTGGGAATCAGAAGACAGGGGCTTGTCGGACTACGGCCGCGACGTGGTGGACCAAATGGGGAAACTGGGCATCGTCATCGACCTCAGCCATGTAGGCGAGAAGACTGCCGCCGACACCATCGACCACTCCGCGGTTCCGGTCTGTTTTACCCATGCCGCGCCGCGCAGCCTCAAGGACATTCCTCGCAACAAATCCGACGACTTAATCAAAAGAGACGTAGACCGAGTCGGGTTCTTCGGCTTGGCCACCTACGGGCCGTTCCTTCCTATGGGAAACGACACAACGGTCGAAAACTGCGTGGAAGCGCTAGAGAGGGGCGTCAATCTAGTTGGGGAAGAAAATATCGGCCTTGGCACGGATTTCACCGATGGCTATGACGCGGACTTCTTCTCGTGGCTGCGACGCGACAAGGGCACGGGCCGTGTACTCAGCACAGGTTTTCCCGACCGGCCAAAGAACCCGGAAGGGTTCGATGGCGTATCAGCCTATCCGAACCTGACCGCCGCCATGCAAGCCCGCGGGTGGCCAGAGGATCGTATTCGCCGGGTCATGGGTGAGAACTGGATGGCCTATTTGGAGCGTATTTGGCACGGGTGAGGACCTAGCGCCTCAACGCGCCGTGATCCTTGCCGCCCGGGATCGCCAGGAGTAGGGTGCGCTCTTAAAAAATACGGAGCCTAGAGATCAATCCGTGAAGTATGTGAGCACCCGCGGCGAGGCGCCAGCCCTTGCCTTTGATGACGTATTGCTGACGGGCCTGGCCCGGGACGGGGGTCTCTATGTGCCCGAGAGTTGGCCGCAGTTCTCGGCCGACAAGATCGCTGGCTTTGTGGGCCTGAGCTACACGGATTTAGCCTTCCGGGTCATTCAGCCCTTTGTAGGCGGCGCTATCGCCGACGCCGATTTGAAACGCATCATCGACGACGCCTACAGACATTTCGATACGGAAGAGGTCGCGCCGCTTGCGGAACTGGGTAACGACGAATGGATGATGGAGCTCTTCCACGGCCCAACCCTCGCCTTCAAGGATGTGGCAATGCAGTTCCTGGGCCCGCTGTTTGATCACGTTCTGGCGGCACGCCGCGAACGCATCTGCATTGCCGGCGCCACGTCTGGCGATACGGGCTCGGCCGCCATCGAGGCGTGCCGCGACCGCGACAGCATCGACATCTTCATCCTGTATCCGCACGGCCGCGTCTCCGACGTACAACGCCGAC
>CAZNWX010000487.1:0-2020 GCA_964576415.1 uncultured Magnetovibrio sp.
CTGATCCGCATCGATGGCGAGATGATCAGCCTGAACGACATAGAACATCGCATCCTGCGGCCGATCTGGCGCGACCCGCGCCTCCATTATGCGGTGAATTGCGCCTCCGTCGGAGGTCCCAACCTGGCTGTGACGCCCTATACGGCGGCGACGGTCAACGCCATGCTGAACCAGGCTGCCCGCGGTTATGTAAACAGCCCGCGCGGTGTCCGGCACACTTCGGACGGCCTTGTCCTATAAAAAATATACGCCTGGTTCTCCGAAGATTTTGGCAGCAGCGAAACCATGGTCCTGGATCACATTGCCCGCCACGCCAGCTCCGATACGGAAGTGAAGATCATGAGCAGTACGAGCATCGCCGCCTACGAATACGATTGGTCGTTGAACGACGCCATGAAGTAGCGCCGGCGCCGCGACGCCATCTTTTGATCCCTTAGGAGAAGTTCGTGAATACGTCGGCCGAGCGAAATTTGGTGGTGCTACCCTTGGCCGAAGTGGACCACGGCAACATAAACCGCATATGCAGGGCATTGGCCCAAGGATTCCGCCAATGCGGTCTGGAGCCGGCGATCATCGATTACCGCGAACCCGGCGAGGCGCCCATCCGGCGCCTGGAACGCCTTGTGTCGTCGGGCCGCGTACTTGCGATCATGGCTTTAAATGCCGTTGGATTTCCGCTTACGGCGCACGATCTCATCGCCCGCCAGGGGGTCCAGTTGTTCGTCTATGGCATGGATCATCCCTGTCATCTCTACCCGTTGATGGAGGCTGCCCCAGCAGGCACAATACTGAGTTTCCCCTCCGCCAGCAATGTGGGCTGTTGTCGCGGATGGGGGCTCGATCTGTTCGATTTTGTGCATGTCGCCCATGGCGCGGAACCCCGCCCGCTGACGGCCTGGGCCGACCGTGGAATTCCCTTGTTGCTGGTCGGCAACCTAAGCCAGAGCGCGGCGCAATTGCGTGCGGTGTGGGCCACGCGCGGTCCGGAAATCCCCGTATTAGAGGCCATGGCCGACATGCTTTACGATCGCGGCGCGCCGACGCTCGAAGGTCTGTGCCAACGCGCGCTCGCGGCGACCAAAAATTCGGACGGCCCACTATCGGAGCCGCGCGCGATCGCCAAGATGCTGCGGTACTTCGATCCCTATGCCCGCGCCCTGATGCGCGAAGGTATGCTGCAGGGACTTGCTGGGTTGCCGTTGACCGTCGTCGGGGATTGGAGCGGGTTGGGAGCGGAGGTCCCAGATACAGTCCGCTTCACCGGTCCCCTGGATTCCAACGCCGTTCAGGACCTGGCCGAACACGCCCAATGTATCGTAGATACTATGCCTGCCTATTTCAGCTCCCACGAACGACTATTTGAGGGCCTAGCCGGCGGCAGCCTAGTGGCGATGATCGGCCAGACGGACTTCGACGACCTGAATGCCTGCGGTGCACTTATCCAGGCGAATCGGCTGGACCACCTTGCCGATCAAATGGCCCATCTTTTGGATGACGGCGAAGACCTGGCCCAGCGCGCTGACGCTGGACGCGCAGCCGTCTTACACGATCACACCTGGACATCCCGCGCCCGTTGCATCAAAGATGTCCTTTGCGGCGTCATGGCGCCACCCCGTTCGTGAGGCCCTTTTTTCATGCCCATTAGCATAGCCCTTGGTAAGCCCCTGATAGGCGCCGTTCTCGCCAGACTGTCGGCGCGTGGCCAGGCCCGGCGCGTTGTTGATATGGGCCCCGGCGCGGGTACCTACGCAGACCTTTTTCGAGGCTTGACCCCCGACGCCACATGGTGCGCCGTTGAGGTCTGGGGGCCTTACGTGGAGAAGTACGGTCTCCGGGACAAGTACGACCAGGTTATCGTCGCCGATGTCCGATACCTTGATTTCATCAAGTTAGGCCCGTCAGACGTGGTGCTGTTCGGCGACATGCTCGAACACATGTCCGCCAACGAAGCGCGCGACGTCCTGGCCCGCGCGGCCATGAAATCCCGCTTCATGGCCCTGTCGATCCCCATCGGCCACTG
>CAZNWX010000488.1:0-2013 GCA_964576415.1 uncultured Magnetovibrio sp.
GGCAAAAGGATCATGGCGCCGCTCAGCGGTACGGCCAGCACACCCAAAATCAGCACCGTGGTCACTAACTCAGTCAACACGACGGTCCGCAGAATACCTAAACGCTCCGCCACCAACCCGCAGATCAGTTTTCCCGCCGCTCCGCCGGCAAATACGAGAGCCAAAGCAAACCCAACGGCCTCGGTGGCTGCACCCTTCTCTATAAGGACGAACGGCACAAAAGTCAGAAAAGCGAAGCGACAGGCACTGTCGATCATTGAGATTGCCGCCAAGGTTAAAAACCCTTGCCGGTCGTGGATCCCCCACCCCTTTGAAGGCGACGCGCGTTCGTCCTCTACCTTCGGGTCCGCATCGGGCCTACTGCCAGCGCCTATCCGTAGCAAAGTCGTATAGAGAACCAAGGCGGCGACGAGGCCCAATAGGCCCAAAGCCGCCGATCCTTGCTGCCAACCGTACAGCGCGGCGATACCGGCAACTCCGGCGGGCATGACGACTTTGCCTAAATCGCCGCAGAAATTATAGGTCCCCAGCGCCGCGCGGCGGCGGTTGTTTTCAAATCCCTTGGACACCAACGCAGATGCCAGCGGATGCTGTGTGCTAGCGCCGACGCCGGCGATGAACAGAAGCACCGCAAGGCCCATGATTCCATTTGCCAGAGCCATGCTCAGGAATGCCAGACCCGTCAGCGCCGTCCCTAGGATCAGGATGGTCCGCTCACCATAGCGCTCGGCTAAATAACCGGCCGGCACCTGCAACCCTGCCAGTCCGACGGACATGCAGGCCTTCAGCAGTCCAACTTGCGCGTGGGACAATCCGAATCCGGACGCCCACAAAGGTAGCAGTACATAAATCGTGTCGGTGAAACCGTCGTGGACGAAATGCGCGAAGCCGCTGACCGTGAGAATGCCACGGCGGCGATTCTGTTCTTTGGGCTGTTGTCCGCTCGTCATGATACGGCCATCAAGAGGCCATCACTTCCTTTAAGGCACCCCCCACGTGCGACGGCGTTGCCAGGATATTGACGCCCACTCCCTCCAAGGCAGATTTCTTGGAGGCATAGGTCCCCTTGTCGCCCATGACGATGGCGCCGGCGTGTCCCATTTTTTTGCCCGGAGGCGCTGCGCCGCCGGCGATGAAGGCGACGATGGGCTTCGACATGGTAGCCGCGTACTCTGCCGCCGCTTCTTCCATGGTGCCGCCGATTTCCCCGACCATGGCGATGGCCTCCACACCCTTGTAATTGTTCAACGCTTCAAGCGCATCACGGGTCGTGGTGCCGATTATCGGATCACCGCCAATGCCTAGAAACGCTTTGATGCCAAACCCGGAAGCCGTGATATTTTGACACATCAAGGTCGCCAAGGAACCCGAGCGCGACAACACACCGACGTTGCCCGCGCGGAAAACGCGTTCGTTGAAGGCCGGCATGAATCCCAGGAAGCATTCGTCCACGGTCACCGTGCCCGCTGTATTAGGGCCGATGATTACGGTCCCTGCCTCCTTCGCGGCAGCCATGAAGTACATGACGTCCTGCACCGGAATGTGTTCGGTCAGGCAAACGATGAGCTTGGCACCAGACTCGATCGCGTCGAGCGCCGCCGCCTTCACGCCCAAGGGCGGGATGAACATGACAGTGGCATCCACAGCGCCGTCCTTCGACGCATCCAGGGCGCTGGCATAGACGGGGACGCCGCAATGTTTGGTGCCGGCTTTCTTTGGGTTCACGCCACCGATGACGTTGGTGCCGTATTCCTGCATGCGCTCAGTCCAAAAGGTACCCTGCTTTCCAGTAATCCCTTGCACCAGGACACGGTGCTCGCGTCGACAGATATGCATCACGCAACTCCTTCATTGGCGGCGTTAGCGGCGTCGGCGGCAGCCTTGCAGGCCGCGTCCATGTTGGGAAGCGGGTCCATACCCAGTTTGTCCTTGAGCATGGCTATGGCCTCTTCATCGCCGGTTCCAGCAATGGAAAAGAAGACCGGAATGTTAGGTTGGACTTCGTCCCCGGCT
>CAZNWX010000489.1:0-2008 GCA_964576415.1 uncultured Magnetovibrio sp.
TTCTTCGCAGATGTCAAATAGGTCTTCAGCCGCGTCGGCCTTGCCCTCATGGTACAGGTTGTACACATCGACCAGCATGCCTGGAAACGAAAACCCGGTCATGATGCCGTCGGCGCCGCGTCGCATTTCTTGGGGCACATACAATCCACCATTCCCAACCAAGATACTCACCCGCCTAACACCTTCGGTTTCCGGCGCACGGCGCACCTGCGTGAGCTTCCGATGGCCGGGGCAGTCCTCATGCTTGAACATGACGATGTTGTCGTAGGTATCAATTAAGAAATTGATCGCCGTAACGGAGAAATAAACGGTCGTGGTGTTCGGGTAGTCCTGCAAACAGACCGGTGTTCCAACGTCTAGTTTCGTCATTAACTTGTCGAAATAGGAGAAGATCTGGTCGTCGGTCTTAAGGCCGGGAATTCCGGCGATCATCACACCATCCGCGCCCGCATTCATGGATGCCTTTGAGAGGGAAACCAGGTTGTCGATGCCGGGGTTGCTGACCCCGACGACTACCGGAACCCGTCCGTCCACGCGCGCCAGATAGCGGCTCAACAGCGCGGTTTGTTCGCTGTCCGTCAATTTTGGCGCCTCCCCCATGACGCCCAGCACGGTCATCCCGTGGACCCCCTCCTCCAGATAGAAATCAACAAGCGAGTCAACGGAAGCCATGTCCACCTGGCCGGTTTCCGTGAACGGCGTGGCAGCAATCACATAGACACCGTGTGCCGCTTCATCAAACTTCTGCATGTCCTTCACCCTGTCTTGGCGCGGCAAGCGCAACGTTGACGATCATTCACACAGACGCTGATTTTGTCAAAACCATCTCGTCGGCATCGGCGGCGCTACTTCATAAACTTGCGAAACTCGGGCTTCCGTTTTTCCATAAATGCGTTCACCCCTTCCCGGGATTCATCCGTATCGTAGTACAGCGCCAGCGCCTGCATGCCCATGGACGAGATGCCGCGTAGGCTCTCCGTCGCCGCGTTGAACGACCGCTTGGCGATGGCGATGGCCGTGGGGCTGCGATCAAGGATTTCGGCGCACCACCGATCCACTTCCGCGTCCAGCTCATCAGCCGGTACGGCCATGTTCACCAATCCCATCTCAACCGCCTGTTCCGCCGTATAGCGCCTGCATAGATACCAGATCTCGCGAGCCTTCTTCTCACCCACCACTTGCGCCAGATAGGCGGTGCCAAACCCCGGGTCCACGGACCCTACCTTCGGCCCCACCTGGCCAAACCGCGCAGTGTCGGCGGCAATGGTCAGGTCGCATATGACCGCCAACACGTTGCCGCCACCGATGGCGTAGCCCTGAACCCGGGCAATCACCGGCTTTGGCACGTCGCGGATCACGCTTTGAAGTTCTTCCACCGGTAGACCTACGGTACCCCGCCCGTCATAGGACCCTTCGTGGGCCGACTGATCGCCGCCGGTACAGAAGGCTCGATCACCAGCCCCGGTGAAGACGATAACGCCAATGTCCTTGTTCCAACCAGCCCGGTTAAAGGCATGGATTAGCTCTTCGCAGGTCTGACCGCGAAAGGCGTTCATTTTCTCCGGTCGGTTGATGGTGATCGTCGCAACACCATCGGCCTCGGCGTAGAGGATATCTTGGTATTCCATGGCTCGCTCCTATCCGTTCATAGTAAGACCGCCGGAGACGCTCAGCACCTGTCCGGTGATATAGGCGGCATCGTCGCTGGCCAAGAACACAATCGCGCCGGACAGATCGTCCGGCTGGCCCAGGCGCCCCATGGGGACAGCGCGTCGGAAGGCCTCGGCCAATTTTTCCGGGTTTCCCGCTTCCGCCATGAAGTTTTCCAATAGAGCCGTTTCCGTCGGCCCTGGACACACAACGTTTACAGTAATTCCCTGTCGCGCGTGTTCCCGCGCCAGCGTCTTGGAAAGACCAACAATACCGGCCTTGCCGGCCGCATAGACCGATTCTCCCGAAGAACCCACCCCCGCCGCGTCGGACGCGCCGTTGACAATGCGCCCACGCC
>CAZNWX010000490.1:0-2006 GCA_964576415.1 uncultured Magnetovibrio sp.
GCCGGTTAGGGACCCGGTGCTTGGACAAAAGATCTGGGACCTCGAATTCCCAAACCCTATCGGCTTAGCTGCTGGGTTCGATAAGGATGTGCAAGTGCCGCTCCAGGCCCTGAGCCTGGGGTTTGGGTTCGTGGAGGTGGGGTCCATAACGCCGAAGCCTCAGCCTGGCAATCCGCTTCCACGTCTGTTCCGACTGGCCGCCGACAAGGCGGCGATCAATCGCAACGGCTTCAACAGCGGCGGCATGGGTTTAGCCGCGACGCGCTTGGCGGCGTTGCCGGTTCATCGCGCCGGGCCTGTCGGCGTGAACCTCGGCAAGAATAAGTATACGGAGGACGCGGCCGCAGACTATGTGGCCGGGATCGCCGAACTCGGGACCTATGCGAATTATTTAGTGGTCAACGTGTCGTCGCCAAACACGCCAGGCCTTCGCGCGCTGCAGGGCAGGGCGCCGCTTGCCGAATTGCTGCGCGCGGTGAAGGCCGCCATTGCCAAGCTGGACCGCCATTTGCCCTTGCTGCTGAAAGTGGCGCCTGATCTCACCGATGATGATAAGCGTGATATCGCCGCCGTCGCTATTGATGAAGCCATCGATGGCCTGATCGCTACCAACACGACCATCGCCCGGCCAGATGATCTCATCGATCCGCAACGTACCGAAACCGGCGGCCTGAGCGGGCGGCCCCTGATGACTTCGTCGACGGCCGTCTTGGCCGATCTCTACAGAATGACTGAGGGCCGACTACCGTTGGTGGGGGTTGGTGGCGTGGCCTCGGCGGCGGACGCCTACGCGAAGATCCGTGCCGGCGCGTCCTTGGTGCAGCTTTACACGGCCATGATCTACGAAGGCCCGCACCTGGTGGCCGGAGTGAATCGTGGCCTTGCCGAACTTCTTCAGCGGGACGGCTTTGCCAATGTCAGCGAGGCCGTCGGCGCTGACCTCTAAAACTTGTGATCGTTGGGGTCTTCTCTGAGGCCCCATCTCCCGTCGATGAAATGAAAGATCAAGGGTGCGGCAATGACCATGAACACCACCCGAACTAGATGATGGGTCGATACGAATGCCACATCGATACCTAGCGCCAAGGAGATCAGCGTCATTTCCGCCACGCCGCCCGGAGCGAAGGCCAGCCAGATGGCGGCAAAGGGAAGTCCCGTCAATGCCTCGAGCGCCAGCGCTGCCACGGCCGCGAAACCGACCATGAACACCGTGCCGCCTGCGGCCGCCATCATCACCGGGTACAGCCGCACCACCGAGACGCCGACGAACCGGGCACCGATCCCCGTGCCGATAACCACCTGGGCGATATTTACGATTTCCACGGGCGGCTTTGCCGTCGTCAGGCCAGTCATGTGAATGATGGCGCTCAGTGTCATTGGTCCCAAAATCTGGGCCGACGGTAGGCGCAGCACCTTGAATAGCGGATAGCCCAACATGCAGGAAACCAGAATTGCGGCGTCCCGGAGCGACAGGTCAACGACGCTGCCAAGCGATTCCAACCCGCCCGGTACATACCCTTCGAAGATGCGGAAGTAAAAGGGGATAATCAGCACCGTTAGCATGATCCGGATCGAATGAGTGAGGCCGATACGCCGCTCATCGCCGCCCATCTCCCCGCCGATCACCACCATGGTGGCCAAGCCCCCCGGCGTCGCCGAGAAATAGGCCGAGACCAAGCCGAAGCCCATCGCCTTGTGCAGAAATACCCCAACCGCGGCGACAACGATGACGACGAATAGGAGCATGGTCACGACGCTAGGGACCCACGACGAAACCTGGTCCAGCGTTTCTGGCGTGAACGACGAGCCCAACATTATACCCAACACCGGTATAAAGATGGTCCGGATCCGGCGCGATCCGCGCACCGGTGCGCCCGACAGCGCCGCACCCGTGGTGAAGACCATAGCGCCGATCATCCAAGCCAGCGGAATGGTCAACCAATCGAAGATCAGGCCGCCGATAGCGCCAAGGAACAGGCTGGCCAGCATGTAGACGGCCCAGCGTG
>CAZNWX010000491.1:0-1990 GCA_964576415.1 uncultured Magnetovibrio sp.
GGTACCGGCAGGCCCAGGCCCGCCATCTCAGCGAGGTTGGCCCCCTTGCCGCCCAGGAGCTCATGCATCTCGGCAGCGCCTTCCGCGCTGCCGTCCCCAAAGGTATAAATCCACTTGGTCATGGTCCCGTCTTTCACTCGATTAGCCTTCGATCTTTGAGAAATCCGCAACCCCGTCTAAGGCGCTCCGGATCTGGTTTAACAATTTCAGCCTGTTTTCACGCAACGGCGCGTCGTCGGCATTGACAGTGACTTGGTCGAAAAACGCATCGACCGGCCCCCGAAGCGCCGCCACGGCTTTCATAGCAGCGGCGAAGTCTTCGTTCGCGAGCGCATCAGCAATGGCCGTACCAGCATCGCCCAGACCGGCGTGGAGATCGGTCTCCTCAGTCTGTGTAAATTGGTCGAGACGGACCTCCCCATCGTAGGTCCGTCCATCCTTTTTCTCTTCGATTGTCAGGATGTTGGCGGCCCGTCGATAGGCCGTCAGCAGGTTCTCACCGTCCGCGGTGCGAAGAAACTTCATAAGGGCGTCAACCCGCGCCAACAGACGCAGCAGGTCATCTTCACCGCCCAGCGCGAAGACTGCATCGATGCGATCATGCAAAATGCCGCGCTCTCTGAGATGCACTTTGAGACGATCAGCGAAGAACGCCATCAATCCATCAGCCGGATTGTTGTCGGTCCCGATCAACTCACGACTTTTCGCAAACGCCTCTATCAGCGGCAATCTAATCTCGTTCTCTAGGATCAAACGGATTACGCCCAGGGCCGCGCGGCGCAGTGCGAACGGATCCTTGGATCCCGTGGGCTTCTCATCGATGGCGAAAAACCCGACCAAGCTGTCAATCTTGTCCGCCAGGGCGACGCAGACGCTGACAGGCGCCGTCGGGCAGGTGTCATTGGGTCCTTGCGGCGCGTAGTGCTCTGCAATGGCTTCAGCGACAGCCTCGGGTTCGCCATCGTTTAGCGCGTAATAACGGCCCATGATGCCTTGGAGGTTGGCAAATTCGGCGACCATGCCGCTGGACAAATCGGCCTTCGCCAACTGAGCCGCACGCCCAGCCAAATCGACATCCGCTCCCGGAACGTATTGAGCGAGGTCAACGGCCAGCGCTTCCATACGCGCGACCTTTTCCGCTACCGAACCCAACTTCGCGTGAAACACCCGATCCTCGAGCGCTAGAGCCTTATCCTCCAGCGGTGTCTTGCGATCGGTGTTCCAGAAAAACTTGGCGTCCGACAGACGCGCGCGCAGCACGCGTTCGTTTCCAGCCACCACTTCCGTGCCGCCGTCCGTCGTTTCCGTGTTCGCGACCACGATGAAGCGGTTGGCGAGATTGCCGTCCGGGTCGAGGCAGGAAAAATACTTCTGGTGCTTCTTCATGGACGTGATCAGCACCTCGGCTGGCACATCCATGAAGGCGTCATCAATGGTCCCCATGTAAACGACGGGCCATTCCACCAACCCCGTGACCTCGTTCAGAAGGCCCGGGTCATCCTTCAACATCAGGCCTTCGGCTTGCGCCAGTTTGACGGCTTCGGTCGCGATCAGCTCGCGCCGCGCTACCGGATCCAGCATGACCTTAAAGTCCAAGAGTTTCGCTTTGTAGTTGGCGAAATTCGATACCGTAAACGTGTCACCCGCCAGGAACCGATGACCACGGGTTTCCGCGCCGGTCGTCACGGCGCCGAACTCAAAGGCAACCGGCGCACCATCGAACAGGGCGATCAACGATTCGATGGGGCGCACCCAGCGCATATCATGGGTCGCCCAGCGCATGGACTTAGGCCACGGCAGGCCGCGTAGGGCATCGGGCAGGCATTCGACCAACACGTCGCGCGCGTCGCGCCCGGCCTCTTCCCAGGTGGCGAAGAAGATGTTGCCCTTCGGTGTTTCCTGTTCCTCAATGGCCGCGCCCTCGGGCAGGGAGTTCTTGAACCCGGCCACGGCCTGTTCCGGTGCGTCCGTTTTCGGTCCCTTGCGTTCC
>CAZNWX010000492.1:0-1990 GCA_964576415.1 uncultured Magnetovibrio sp.
CGGAAGCCGCCGGTGAGGTTCGCGTCGAGCACGTCAATGAAGTCGTCGTCGCTCATTCGCAGCACAAGCCCGTCTTTGGTGATGCCTGCGTTTGACACGAGCACCTGGACCGGTCCGAGTTTCTCCTCGATCTCGGAGACTGCGGCATCGACCGATTCGGTGTTGGTCACATCGGCCTGCACGACGAGGAGATCGTCGGCGTCGTCGGCGGTGCCTGCGCGGGGGATCAGGTTATTTTTGGTAGCGTTGGCGTAGAACTGCTTGCGCTCGTCGCCTTCAAAGGACGTCATCGGCGTGTCGATGGTACCCGGCGAAACGACATTGATCCGCTTGTTTGGCGCGATCTCACGGGCCACAGCGCGCGCCAAGGCCTCGACGGCCCCGCCGACGCTCGAGAGCGACACCTGACCCGGGCGGCAATTGCGTGCTGGAGCGCCACTGACCAGCGTGATGCAACCGCCGTCGACGACGTGCTCGGTGCCATAGCGTACCACGTTGGCGTAACCCCAAAGCTTCTGGAAACTGTCCTGGTAGCCGTCCAAATCCATTTGCAAGAATGGCCCGATGGCACGGGAGCCGCCCGTGGCGGCGCTGATCAGGATGTCGATTGGCGCGCATTCGGCACACAATTTGGCCACAGCATCCCGATCCGTCACATCGCATTGCATCGTGGTGACCCCATCCGGCAAGTCGCCGGCCCGGTCGGGGTTACGGCTGATCGCGATCACGTTCGCGCCTAACGTGGCCAACTGTTTCGCCGCCGCCAACCCAATGCCCGACGTGCCGCCGAAGATCACGGCCTTCTTACCCGATACGTCCATCATCAATCTCCTTTGCTTTCCCTGGTAGCCCAGTCCGCGATCCACGGCCGGTGAAAATTTGAGGCCCATTTATGTCCGACCCGCCTCGACCAAGCAACCTCGATTCCATTCCCTCACGCTTATAAGAATACCGGTTTGAACCCTGCGGATAGGGCGATGTGTACCCCGCAAGACCGCAATTTTCTGCGAATTTTAAATAATGGAACAATGAATACGTTATTGCGTAAATTACTACAGAGTATTAGAATCCTCTCAGTTAAACCGTTTCGTTGGGTGAGGTTGTCGTTTGACCTCGAATAGGCGGCCATCAAGTGACAAATCCGGGAATAGAGGCAAAGATACCTTACTCGAGGGCGGCCTACCGGCAGCTTCGCAGCTGGATTCTCGACAACGAAATGCCCGCAGGCTACCAGGCAACGGAACAGGAAGTCGCCTCGGTTCTTGGAATGAGCCGCACGCCGACCCGCGAAGCCATGCTGCGCTTGGAGAACGAGGGGCTGATCGAACTGAGATCGCGTCACGGCATGCGTGTCCTGCCCATCTCCACCGACGACATGCGCGAGATCTACGAAATTCTCACGGGCCTCGAGGCTAGTGCTGCGGCATCCGTTGCGGAAAAGGGCGCCAATGAGACGGAAATTGCGGAATTGGAAAGCTCAGTGGCCGACATGGATCAGGCGCTGGATAACGATGATCTGATTTCCTGGATGGCAGCGGACGCTCGGTTCCACCACCTGCTTGTGGACTTTTCGGGCAACAAGCGGCTGGCGAGCGTGGTCGATATTTTCCTCACACAAGCTGCCCGGGCACGCAAACTTACCGTGAAGCTCCGACCCAAACCGACGAAATCCAATATTGCCCACGCCGCCGTCGTTGATGCCATCAAGAACCGCGACAGCGACAAGGCTTGGCAGGTGCATATGCAACACCGCAAGGAGAGCGGTGAAATGCTAATCGGTCTGCTGCAAGACCTCGGCTTCCGAAATCTCTGAGTTCAAGGTCGTCCCTATGGTTTCCAATACCCAGGAGTTTCGAATCGCGATCGTGCCCGGCGACGGCATCGGCCACGAGATCATGGACGCGTGCCTCGCGGTTCTCCGCGCCCTCGAGCGTAAGCATGGCCTCATCTTCCATTGCGTAGATCAGTCGTGATCCATTTATATACTCCC
>CAZNWX010000493.1:0-1988 GCA_964576415.1 uncultured Magnetovibrio sp.
AAGTATTGGCGCGCCCGGCAGGACTCGAACCTGCAACCTGCTGATTAGAAGTCAGTTCGCTTTCTTACGCGCCCGTTCGATCTTCCGCCACTGGGCGACGTTACGGTTGTGCTCCCTCAGATTCCGGGCGAAGGCATGGCCGCCGGAGCCGGTCGCAACAAAATAGAGTTCCTTGGTATCCGCGGGATTGAGCACCGCCAAAATGGCGGCGCGTCCGGGGTTGGTAATCGGCCCCGGTGGTAAGCCCTTGATCACGTATGTGTTGTAAGCTGTTTCCTTACGCAGGTCCGATTTGGTAATGGAACGGCCTAAAGGTTCGCGACCTTCCGTTATCCCAAAGATCACCGTCGGGTCGGATTGGAGCCGCATGCCAATCCTGAGTCTATTGATAAACACGCCGGCCACCCGGCGACGTTCGGACGCAACGCCGGTTTCCTTCTCGACGATCGATGCCAACACCAATGCCTCGGCTGCCGTTTTCAGCGGCAAATCGCCCCCCCGGTTCGGCCATGCCTCGGTCAACAGGCGCGTCATCGCTTGGCGCATGCGTTTCACCAATCCCGCACGACTGTCGCCGTAGGAGAAATGATAGGTTTCCGGTAAGAGGCGGCCCTCAGTTGGCATTGGCTCCAGCAAACCAATCAAACCCGGCGTCTTGGCCAGAGTGTCAGCAATCTCCAGATTGCTCAGGCCTTCCGCGATGGTCACCTTGCGGATAACCGTCTTCCCCGTTTGCAGGTGCGCGATGACCTGGGCGGTACTCATTGCCGGCTTAAACGCAAACTCACCGGCGCGAAGCGGTTTCGAATCCGCGAACAGCCGCAGTCCCCAGCCGAACCGCTTGACGTCCAAAATAACGCCCGCTTGTTTCAGACGGGCGGCGATCTCGATGGTACGGGTTCCCTTATGGATGATGACCGTTGCCGGAACAGCCAAAGGACCATCGACCTGATAGTCAGCTTTCAGCCACTGCCAAGTGGCAACGGCCCCACCCAGAGCAACGACGGCCAGCAAACTAAGAATGAGGAAGACGCGGCGCATGCCGCTGATCTTAGTCAAAAGACTTAAAGATAAGTGAGGCGTTCGTGCCACCAAACCCAAAGGAGTTCGAAAGCGCCGCGCGGACCTGGCGTTCTTTCGGCTCGAACGGCACCAGATCCATGTCGCCGCATTTCTCCGACGGATTATGCAAGTTCAACGTCGGCGGGACCACGCTGTTGTTCATAGCCATCAACGAAAAAATCGCTTCCACGGAGCCCGCAGCACCCAAAAGGTGACCAATGGCCGACTTGGTAGACGACATGGAGATGTTCTTCGCATGATCGCCAAAGACACGCTTCACCGCGCCCAACTCGATTTCATCACCGAGCGGGGTCGACGTACCGTGCGCGTTCACGTAATCGATGTCTTCTGGGTTCATGCCGGCGCGTTTCAGAGCCGCACTCATGCAGCGATAGGCACCGTCACCGTCTTCCGCCGGCGCCGTGATGTGATGTGCAT
This sequence comes from uncultured Magnetovibrio sp., assembly GCA_964576415.1. Classification (GTDB taxonomy): domain Bacteria; phylum Pseudomonadota; class Alphaproteobacteria; order Rhodospirillales; family Casp-alpha2; genus UBA3470. The sequence goes on from CAZNWX010000493.1 coordinate 1,501, forward strand.
CGCCTGACATACCGTAGCCGATGACTTCACCATAAATTTTAGCACCCCGCTTCATCGCGTGTTCCAGTTCCTCGAGCACCACTACACCGGCGCCGTCACCCATGACGAATCCGTCACGATCCTGGTCCCAGGGCCGCGATGCCTCCGTCGGACGATCGTTGTAACCCGTTGAGAGCGCACGGGCCGAGCAGAAGCCAGCCATACCGATAGGGCATATGGCCGCTTCCGCGCCACCGGCCACCATCACGTCAGCGTCCTCCCACATGATGATCCGGGCCGCATCGCCGATGGCATGCGCCCCGGTGGAGCACGCTGTCACCACCGCGTGGTTGGGGCCTTTCAGCCCATAGCGAATGGAAACGTGTCCGGAAATGAGATTGATCAGACTGGCCGGGATGAAAAACGGGCTAAGACGCCGCGTCCGGCCCTCATGGACCTTGACGGAACCGTCCGCAATCTCCGGTAGGCCGCCGATCCCCGAACCGATC
>CAZNWX010000494.1:0-1976 GCA_964576415.1 uncultured Magnetovibrio sp.
GGCATCCATTTGTGCCATTATTTTTCTGGGAGAAGCAGCGCGCGGAAATCGTTGACGTTCGTGAATGTGGGGCCGGTCATGACAAGATCATCAATGCAAGCGAAGAACCCGTACGAATCATTATCCGCAAGGTGGGCCTTGGCATCGAGTCCCGCAACTCGTGCGCGGTTCAGGGTATCGGGCGTGATTCGCGCCCCCGCATTATCCTCGGACCCGTCGATCCCATCCGTATCAATGGCCAGGGCATGGATCCGAGGATCGCTATCCAAGGCCAAGGCCAAGGCCAGCATGTATTCCGCGTTTGGCCCACCACCACCGTTGCCGCGCATGGTGACCGTCAACTCGCCGCCGGAAAGATAGAGCCGCGGCCCACCGTCGCTCGCCTGCGCCATTGCCGCATGATCGCGCGCCACGTCCCGGGCCTCACCCTCCAACTGGTCACTCAACATGATTACCTCCACCTCTGCAGCGCGCGCCACAATAGCAGCGGCATCCAGGCTAGCCTGCGGCCGGGCTACCATCCGCTGCACTGTACCCATGAACGCAGGATCGCCAGCCTCTGGCGTCTCCTCAGCGCCATGTTCCAAATGGTCACGTACCGAGGCCGGCACATCGATGCCGTATTTATCAACAACCGCACGTGCATCGGCGAACGTCGTTGGATCAGGTGCCGTCGGACCGGATCCAATGACACCCGGATCGTCGCCGGGCACATCAGAAATCATCAGTGTTACCAGATGAGCCGGCTGCACGGCGCGCGCCAGATGGCCGCCCTTCACCGCCGAGAGGTGTTTGCGGACCGTATTCATCTCCGTAATGTTGGCACCCGAACGCAACAGTAGGCGATTGACTTCCTGCTTGTCTTCGAAGGAAATGCCCTCTGCCGGCTGGATCAAAAGGGCCGAAGCGCCGCCCGACATTAGTGCCAGGCACATATCGTCAGGACCAAGATTCTGGGCCATAGCCAGGATGCGCGATGCCGCTTCCCGGCCTGCCGTGTCAGGAATTGGATGCGCGGCCTCGACGATCTCAATGCGCTCACAGGGTACGTTGAACCCGTAGCGGGTCACGATCAGGCCAGACACGTCGCCTAGCCAATTTCCCTCCACCGCCTTCGCCATGGCCGCAGACGCCTTGCCGGCGCCTAACACCACGGTACGACCCTTGGGTGGCGGGGGCAGGTGCGGCGGCACCACCTCCAGCGGGTTCGCGGCGGCAATGGCCGCACGCATCAGGTCATCTAGAAAGGCCTGGGGCTGGTCAGGATTGAAAGAAGGCATGAGATGATTGATTCAGACTCGGATTACCTTACCCGGGTTCATGATGTTGTCCGGATCCAGTGCCATCTTCAAGGTCCGCATGACACTAATGGCGTCGCCATGCTCAGCTATCAGGAAGTCCATCTTATGCACACCAACCCCATGTTCCCCCGAGCAGGTGCCGTCCATGGCAAGCGCGCGGAGAACCAGGCGTTCATTAAGCTCATCCACTCTCCGCGCCTCTTCGGGATCGTCGGGATCAAAAATCGGGCTCAAATGGAAATTACCGTCGCCTACGTGGCCAACAATGGGTGCCAGCACACCTGTTTCATCAATATCCTTTCGGGTTTCCATGATGCATTCCGCCAGCCGAGAGATAGGGACGCAAACATCGGTGGCGTAAACCGTCGCACCGGGACGAAGGGCCTTACAGGCAAGATAAGCGTCATGGCGTGCCTGCCAAAGCTTGTTGCGCTCTTCCGCATGCGCGGTCCATTGGAAATCGGCGGAACCGAATTCGCCAGCGATCCCCTGTACCGTTTCCGCTTGTTCCTGGACACCCGCTTTGGAGCCATGAAATTCGAAAAACAAGGTTGGCTGAACCGGGTAATCTAGCCCCGAGTACTTGTTCAAGGCATCCATTTGGATATCATCCAAAAGCTCCACCCGGGCAATAGGCACGCCGGACTGGATGGTCAATATCACCGCGTTAACCGC
>CAZNWX010000495.1:0-1971 GCA_964576415.1 uncultured Magnetovibrio sp.
TTTCGTTGAAGGTTTTAGCAAGGGTTAGGGATAGCCCGTCTTTCAGGAGTGTGCGGTCGGTAAATCCCAAATGCGCGGTCACTTCGTGTGCTTCCATGGCCTCAGCCACGGATACCCGAACCTCGGCAGCGCGCAGGGCGCGGATGAAATCCTCAAGGGGGCGTACCATGGCGTCAGCCCGCCTGCTGTAACGCCATACGCACCATCACATTGATCTGCGGCGCGGCGGCGGTGATGTCGTCTTCGAACTTCAACAAAATATTGAGAGTCTCGCGCACCAGGCCTGCGTCTAGTTCATCAGCGTGTAATAGGACCAGCGCGCGCGCCCAATCGAGGGTCTCTGATATGGACGGCAGCTTCTTCAAATCGATTTTCCGGAGCGATTGCACGAAATGCACCAGTTGACGCCGCAGGCGGACGTCAATATCGGGAACCCGTGCCGTTACAATCTGTTCCTCGAGCTTTGCGTCGGGTAGAGGGATGTAGAGGTGCAGGCAGCGACGTTTTAACGCATCGCCCATGTCGCGGGTATTGTTGGAGGTGAGGAAGACGACGGGTGGTTTCGACGCCTTCACCGTGCCGATCTCGGGAATGGTGATCTGGAAGGCGGACAGGACTTCCAACAGGAAGGCTTCGAATTCCTCGTTGGCCTTGTCGACCTCGTCAACCAGGAGGACGGCGCCTGCGTCTTCCTGCAGGGCCTTCAAGAGCGGTCGCGGTTCCAGGAACTGTTCCGAAAAGAACACATCTGTGAACGCATGTAGACGGCCCATGGCTGTCTCAAGATCAGCTGCGTCATCGAGAACGTCGCCGATCTTGTTTTTCAGGATTTGGGTGTAGAGTAACTGTTTGCCGTACTTCCACTCGTAGAGAGCCTTCGATTCATCAAGACCTTCGTAACATTGCATGCGGATTAAGGGGATGTTCAAAACCTCGGCTGTAGCCAGGGCTAGTTCTGTCTTTCCCACGCCGGCGGACCCTTCTACCAGTATTGGTTTGTCCAGGTTACGCGCGATCAGGATAGCTGTGGCGATCTGGCGTGAGGCAATGTAGGCGACGTCGCTCAGTCGTTCGATGATTCCATCGACGGACATAAAGGGATCCGTGGTCGCATCGTTCATGTGCTTGTTCCCTCGTTCAAAAAGGCGCGAGCCTGTTTTGCCACTTGAATTTGATGCATGGCCCCGGCGATGGCAGCGTTTTCGCCAGATTCCTCTGCAAGGTCGCCGTGTCACCCGATAACACCATGCCCTGGGCCTTGGTGAAAGCGTGTAAATCGTCCAGTAAGGTACGAGCCTACGTTGAAATCTGGACCGAGCCTGTACGGGCTGGCATAGTGCGCGAGTTAAACAGGTGGCGACTATTTCCGTTAGGAATACATCACGTTGAAACGCCGGTTGATTATCACGCTCATTTCCATCGCTCTCGCGATGCATGGAGCGGCGCCCATGGGTTTGGCTGCCAGTTCGGCGCCGCCGCCGGTGGGCTCTATCCTCGCGGTGGTACAGGTCATTTGCACGCCCAACGGCGTTGTTAATTCGGTAGACAGCGAAAAGCTTGCTGATGATCACCACAATTGTACGGCCTGTTCGACACAATGTCAGGGTCCCGCGCTGGTAGGCCCTGTCATGGCTGCCGCCATTCCGCAAGGTCGATTGGACCTTCTCAGCCCGGTGAGCTTTGGCGCGTCGACGCTCAAGCAAGAGTGGGTTCCAGTTCAGTCCCGAGCGCCGCCCATGATCCTCTGAAGGTTGAACCACTTCGCGCAGTTTTGGAGCGCAATCTAGACTTTTTGAGGAACAGAAGAATGAACAGACTAAATATTGCCGCTCTGGCGCTCGCCTTGATGGTGGGCGGCCCGGGGCTTGCCGATAGCCACGGACATAAGAAACACGGCCACGGTATAATGAAAAAAATGGGACAGACCATGGAAGGCCTGACCGTCAAGGGCGGATGGGCGCGCGTCAGCAC
>CAZNWX010000496.1:0-1260 GCA_964576415.1 uncultured Magnetovibrio sp.
ATGCGCCCTCCCAGGAGGTCCATTCCATGTCGAGAACGGCGATCCGCGGCTCTTGTCCCATTCGGAGGTTAATCCTTCTCGGCGGCCCGTTTGAGCCGGTCATTTATGGCCTGTCCAAGTCCATGTTTGGGAATAGGAGCCACGGCAATGCCCGCGTACGTCCCGTTATCAAGGTCGCGAAGCATAGCGAAAAGATTTGCCGCGGCTTCGGTCAAATTACCATCGGGGCTGAGATTGTATATTGCCTCTTTCGCGTTGTCGCCAAACCCCAGCAACGCCTCGCCAGGTTCCGCGGTTGTCGCATTGATTCTAAGCGGCGTGGCCGGGGCATAATGGCGGGTCATCATGCCCGGCGAACGCGGCGCGGTGTCGTCGCTGTCGGCGACGACCAGTGTTCCGAGATGACAGGCCAAATCCTCGCGGGTGATCCCGCCTGGACGTAGCAGTGAGGCCATCGGTTCCGATAGATCGACGACGGTTGATTCCAACCCGACGCCACAGGGGCCACCGTCGAGAATGAGACTTGGCCCTTTATCGCCCGGCTTAGGTAACGATTGCGCCACATGTTCGGCCGTGGTCGGACTAACCTCGCCAGATCTGTTGGCGCTTGGCGCGGCGATTGGACATTGCGCTGCGGTTAGGAGCTCTCTAGCCAATTCGTTGTCCGGTAGGCGTAGTGCGATCGTATTCAATCCGGCGCTGACGAGGAATGACAAGCCCGCATCCGCCCGGCGCGGCAGCACGATCGACAACGGACCGGGCCAGAAGGCATTGGCGATCTCCTCCGCCCGGTCATCAAATTCCGCTAGACGCCGGGCATCCCCTATGGTCGGAACATGGACGATTAATGGATTGAATCGGGGACGGTTTTTGGCCTCGAAAATCTTCGCCACCGCGTGGTCATCCCGGGCGTTCGCACCCAGGCCATAGACCGTTTCCGTGGGAAATGCGGCCAGCCCGCCATCTGCGATTACCCGGGCGGTACGTTGAATACCCGCGTTATCTGCGTTGACGATGATCGACGGAAAGGACGCGGAACTCACGAATCTAAGCCACCAAAAACATCATCGGAGGCAGCGACGAAATGGGGGTTTTCAAAGCCAGGCTTTCCGTAGGTAAGTTCATCGCCATTGGCTCGACGTACCTGACCGCCCGCGAATTGCAATACGCCGTGCCCCGCCGCCGTGTCCCATTCCATGGTTCGTCCGAAGCGCGGATAAATGTCTGCAATGCCTTCGGCGACCCGGCAGAATTTCAGGG
>CAZNWX010000496.1:1270-1969 GCA_964576415.1 uncultured Magnetovibrio sp.
CCTTGATGTTCAATTCCATGAGGAAATCGTCTACTTCCGGGGTGCGGTGGGAACGACTGACCAGTGCGGTCAGGCCGGCATCGGGTTGTGGGCGGCAGGCAATGGTCTCCCATGCACCGCCGTTCTGAATCAGAGAGGCGCCAGCTGCGTATCCGACGAAGGTGGTTCCCTGGGCGGGAAGATGCACCACGCCCAGGACCGGGTTGTGCTGTTCAATAAGGGCGATGTTGACGGTGAACTCGCCATTGCGGTTGATGAACTCCTTGGTGCCATCCAATGGATCGACGAGCCAAAATGGCCTTTCGTCTACCGACGGAACGTGGCCGGCGGAAGCGGCTTCTTCGCTGACCACTGGGAAGGCGCGCGCAATTTCCGTGTCGATGGCCGTCAAGATCACGTCCTCGGCTGCCTGGTCGGCGGCGGTCACCGGTGAGAGGTCATCCTTCGTATCAACGGCAAAATCGGTCGCATAGATCGTCATGATGGCGTCGCCGGCCCGACGCGCGATGTCCACGACCTGTTCAGCAAGACCTTTTTCATTGGTCAGCAAGGTAGGATGTTCCTGTTATTGGAGATCGTCGAAGGAGACGGATTCCGTGACGAATCGCCACGCCCGGTTACTATCCTACCAATGGTGGGCCGCCAAGCCGGCTTTTTGTTTGAGCCGACCTACAAAAATGGCCGGATCAGGCAATTGGT
>CAZNWX010000497.1:0-1968 GCA_964576415.1 uncultured Magnetovibrio sp.
CACCTCAGCTGCCGAATACACCTTTGGCAACACAATCCCGTCTGGCGCGCCGGGCATGATCGCCGCCAGGTCGGGCAGGGAAAAAACATGGTCCAAGGGGTTAACTCGAACCCAGAGCTTTTGCTGTGAGCGATCGGGGTTGTCCTTGAGAAAGGCACAGGTCATCGCCCGAGCCTGGTCCTGGCGGTCATCGGAAACGGCGTCCTCCAGATCGAGAATAAGCGCGTCAGCCGGGTTACCACGCCCCTTCGCCAGCTTACGTTCGCTGTCGCCCGGAACGAAAAGCCAGGAGCGAATGATCATGCGTCGTGTTCCTTTTTCTTCATGAGGCCGGTCCGTACGCAATACGTGATTTCCTCATCCCGCTGATTAAAGCCGAAGTGCTCGAAGGTGATGATTCCCGTGGTTGGCCTAGACGCACTCTCGCGCATGTCCTTAATGCGGGTCATGACGTGGATCGTGTCGCCGTGGAACACGGGGTTCTTGAAGCGCACGTCGGTCATTCCGAGGTTACCAAGCGTCGTGCCCAACGTCGTGTCGGCCACTGTCACGCCGATGACCAGTCCCAGCGTGAACAGGGAATTAACCAGACGTTGGCCATAGAAAGTATTTCTCGAGTATTCCTCATCCAGGTGCAATGGCTGGGGATTGTGGGTCATGGCGCAGAACATAATGTTGTCCATCTCCGTGACCGTGCGGGTCAGGGCATGGTTGAACTCCATGCCGATATCAAATTCCTCATAATACAGACCTGACATCTTAGTTTCCTCTCGTATCCGTTCAATTTGCGGGTGCCTGCGTGACACCGTCCGCCATTAAGGCCGCGATCTCGTCGTCACCATATCCGTATTCCCCAAGGACCTCGGCACTGTGTTCGCCGAGCCGCGGCGCATGACGCGAGGGCGCCGGTTGGGTTTCCGTCCAAGAACTGGGCACGCCGATAGATCGCAGCTTGCCCTCGCTTGGATGATCGATTTCGCCAAAGAACCCGGTCGCGGCCAATTGCGGGTCCTCAATCAAGGTCTCCAGCGTGTGCAAAGGCATGGCCGGAATGTCAGCGCCATTAAAAAAGTCCATCCACCCCGTCGTGGTGCGCGTCAACAACAGCGCCGCCAGCTCCGTGTAGATTTCGGTGATATTAGCCGAGCGCGCCTCCATATTTGCGTAGCGCGGATCGTCCCGGAAATGGCAATCTTCACCCAGAGCCCCGGCAAAGGATTGCCAGTGCCGGTCCGTGTACACCATAACGCAGACATAGCCGTCCTTAGTCGGGTAGGGCTTGCGGTTCGGGTTCAACATACGTTTGTATCCAGCCGGACCCAACGGCGGATCGAAGGTCTCGCCGCCTAAATGATCACCAAGAACAAAACTGGTCAGCATCTCGAACATAGGGATGTCGATGCGTTGCCCTCGGCCCGTGCGGACTTGATGCACGAGCGCGGCGTTGATCTCTCCCACGGCCCAAAGCGCGACACCGCGATCGGCGATGGCGGTGGGGCAATAGGCAGGCTCGCGCCCATCTACCATGTGCGCCAGCCAGGGAATACCGACAGCACCCTGGGTTAGGTCGTCGAATGCTGGCTGGCCGGCATAGGGCCCCTCTTCCTTGTAGCCGTAGAGGCCCACATAGATGATGCGCGGATTGACCTCTGCAACGTCTTTATAGGCGAGGCCTAGGCGTTTCATAGATTGCGGCCGGCGATTGTAAAGCAGCACATCGGCGTCAGCGATCATCCGACGCAACGCCGCGAGCCCTTCCGGTTTCTTCACGTCCAGAACGATGCTCCGCTTCGAGCGGTTACAGTTCAAGAAGATCGCGCCCATGCCTGGGTTGCGGGCCGGCCCGATATTGCGTACTGGATCGCCCCCCGGCGCCTCAACCTTAATCACGTCGGCACCCTGATCTCCCAAGATCTGCGTCGCGTAGGGCGCCATCAGCATATTCGAAAAGTCGACGACTTTCACGCC
>CAZNWX010000498.1:0-1960 GCA_964576415.1 uncultured Magnetovibrio sp.
GTTCTTCACGCGGTGTTTCAACCCGGCCCACGACAAGTATATCCTCGACCCGGAAGCCAAGCTGTGCGGTCCTGGCGATCATATCCCATTTGGCCTTCTCCATACCGCGCGCCAGGCCGTCCGACGTCAACGACCACCACACGCCGGTGCCAACCAGGGTGACCAGCACACCGACCATGGCGGCGGTCACCCGTGTCCTGGTGATAACCGTCCGGACCTTGCGACGGGGTTGACCCACCTTGGCCAACGCCCGCGGCACCTTATTCTTGCTCTCGCTCATGGGTCGCACTCCGCGTTTTCGATCATCCAAGTCACCAAATCTGCAAAAGACATCCCCGCATATGCCGCCTGCTCCGGCATCAGAGACGTGGGTGTCATGCCCGGTTGAGTGTTCACCTCAAGAATGTAGACATTCTCGCCATCGTAACGAAAATCGGCCCGCGAAACGCCCCGGCAACCGAGCGCCTGGTGCGCCTTAACGGCGTAGTCCATTAAGGTTTCGGTCAGCGCATCGGGGATATTGGCAGGAATGACATGGGTGGAGCCGCCTTCTTCATATTTGGCGTCGTAGTCGTAAAAGCCTCGGGACGTGGTGATTTCGGTAACGCCTAGGGCGCGTTCCCCCATCACGGAAACCGTCATCTCCCGCCCGACGATGTATTCCTCGACCATGACCATATTCCCGAAGGGCCAGCCGCTCTCCTCAAACAGGGGTTCGTTGGAGCCTTCGCGAATGATATGCACCCCGACGCTGGAGCCTTCGTTAGCCGGCTTGATGACGTAGGGCACTGGCATGACGTTGCCTCTCAAGATATCCTTCTGGGTCTTGATTTCATGGCGCGCGATCGGAATACCGGCAGCGGCGAACAGCTTCTTCGCCATCGGTTTGTCCATGGCGAGCGCGGACGCAAGCAGGCCCGAATGGGTATACGGAATGCCCAGGATATCCAGAAGCCCCTGGACACAGCCGTCTTCGCCGTAACGGCCGTGCAGGGCGTTGAAGATGGCGTCCGGCTTCGGATAGAGCCGGGTCATCAGCGCACCCATGTCCCGTTGCACATCAATGGGCGTGACGTCGTAGCCCGCATCCTGGAGCGCCTTCACGCAGGCCGCGCCGGTGACCAGCGAAACCTCCCGTTCCGCGGACCAGCCGCCCATGAGGACCGCGACGTGCTTTGTCATACCGTCACCTCGCTCAATCCGCTGTCGGCCGGTTCGCCGACACGCCGGATTTCCCATTCCAGCTGAACCCCGGCGTACGCCATGACCCGGCGGCAGACTTCCTCACCGAGCGTTTCCAAATCCGCCGCCGTGGCACCATCCGTGTTAACCAGGAAATTACAATGCTGTTCCGATACCATGGCACCGCCACTCCGCAGCCCACGGCAACCGGCGGCATCGATCAGTTCCCAGGCGGAACCACCCGCCGGGTTCTTGAAGGTGGAGCCGCCTGTTGGTGTGCGCACCGGTTGGGATTCTTCTCGTGCCGCCTGGATATCCGTCATCCGTTCGCGAATAGCGTCGACTTCGCCCGGTGCACCCTTAAGCGTCACGTCGATGACGATTTCGCCAGCCGACAGGGAAGAGCGGCGATAATCGAAAGCCATCTCGGCCGCGGGTAAATCGGCCACGGTTCCATCCCTGCGTATAGCCCGGCTATAGACCAGGACGTCTTTAAGTTCATGTCCGTAGGCGCCCGCGTTCATGAACACGGCGCCGCCAATGGTTCCGGGGATGCCAGCCAGAAACTCCAATCCCGCCAACCCGGCATCCCGGGCCGCGCGGGCAATGGACAAGTCCGCCGCACCGCCGCCCGCGTGGACGAACTCGCCATCCATCCGGATCGTCTGGAACGCACGGCCCAGGCGGATCACGACGCCGCGCACGCCGCCGTCGCGCACCAACATGTTGGATGCATTGCCCATCACCATCACCGGCACGTCCAATGGGCAGCCAGCTA
>CAZNWX010000499.1:0-1958 GCA_964576415.1 uncultured Magnetovibrio sp.
CGCCTTCATCATGATCCTGTTCGGCGGCCTACACTATTACCTCTATATTCGACAGGGTCAGGGCGAACGCCTCCGCTTCACCACCAAGCCCTTCCCCACCAACAGCGGCCGATTCAAGTTCTACAGCCAGGTAAAAGACAACATGTTCCATACCCTGGCCTTCGCGGTGCCGGTAATCACCGGATATGAGGCCGTGACCTATTGGCTCTTCGCCAACGGGCACCTAGGCTGGTTTGATATGGCCAACCAGGTCGCCTTCTGGGGTTGGTTCGTTATCGCGCTGGTGCTGGCGCCCTTTATCCATTCTGTGCATTTCTATCTTGGCCACCGCCTTCTGCATACGAAGCCGCTCTATAAACGGTTCCACGCGCTCCACCACAACAACGTCCAGGTCGGGCCTTGGTCAGGACTTTCCATGCATCCAGTCGAGCACGTGATCTATTTCTCCACGATCTGCGTGCAGTGGGCGATCGCGCTGCATCCACTGAACGCCCTTTACCAGTTGCACCTCGCGGCCTTCTTGCCTGCACCCGGCCATAGCGGCTTCGAGCGCACGGACATTTGCAAAGGCGTCTTCCTGGCCGCCGGCAGCAACTTCCATTACCAACACCACAAGTACTTTGAGTGTAATTACGGTGGCAGCCTGCTACCGCTGGACAAATGGTTCGGCACTTTCCACGACGGCACGGAAGAGGCGACGCTGCAACTGCGCGAGCAGATGCGAGCGCAACGGGAAGCGAACACGGCCCCCTGAACTTTGAAACTTCCCACCCGGCGTGAGCCCGGCCTACGGGCATGGGCCCAACCGCTCGACCATGGAACTGCCGCATGGAATGACGTTTTTTGCGCCCAAATTGGAGGCCCCGTGGCTCTTCAACGCGCCGGCAACCTGCAGCGCCCACGCACCGCGCCAGCCGCGGGTTCGGGCACCGGAAAGTCGTGATGATAGATCAACTCGTCGACGTCGCCGTAACCGGTCAGCTGTGCGCCGTGCATTACGGTGGGAATTTGAAATGATTGGCTGATGCCTCTCATTTAGTGGTAATTGCCCCACCTGGAAAAGGCCCTTAGTCTGGTGGCGGACCTGGTCAGGGAGGCCCCAGCATGAGCGACGCGCGCACCGTCATCCGCACCGCTGATATCTGTGACGATTACGAGTTTGAAGCCCGCGTTTGCGAATTGCAGTTCCGCGATTTCGCCGCACGCGAGGACTTCCATGGCGAAGTGGTGACCTTTTCCACCTTCGAATCGAACAAGGGGATCATGGACCTGATCAACCAAGGCGGCGAAGGCAAGGTGCTGATCATCGACGGTCGCGGCTCAGCGCGCCGCGCGCTCTGCGGCGGGAACATCGCCGCCGACGCCCAAGCAGCAGGCTGGGCCGGTCTGATCTTCCACGGCGCTATCCGCGACAGTCATGAATTCACGGGTTTGGATTTTGGCGTCAAAGCGACGCATGTGACCGCCATGCGGCCCTTTCGCGGCGAGGACGCCGGACGCGCGAACGTTACCCTCAACATGGGCGGCATCGAAATTCGCCCGGGCGATTACTGCTACGCGGACCGCGACTGTGTGATCATCCTCGATAATCCTGTACAGGAGTAGGTTCAGAGACAATGGCCGAACAGAAAGAAGACTTCGAAACCGATCTGCCTAGCGTGGAACTGCAAGACTACGAAACCCTGCAAGAGTTCGCCAAGGCGGCGAAGGCGAAGTTGGACCGGAATGCCTGGGACTACCTGTTCGGCGCGGCCTACACGGAGACCACGTGCCGACGAAACCGCCAGGCGCTTGACAGTATGGCCTTCCGACCACGAGTGCTGCGCGACGTGGAGTATGTTGACGCAAGCGCCGAATTCTTGGACCAGAAACTTCGCCTGCCGGTTGTTTTGGCGCCTATAGGATCCATGCAAGACTTTGATGTCGAGGCGGGCGCGGGCCCGACCAAAGCGGCGGCC
>CAZNWX010000500.1:0-1957 GCA_964576415.1 uncultured Magnetovibrio sp.
GTAGTCGCCGTATCCGTAGTACATGACGAACAGCAGCGCCGCGACAATGAAGCCGGAGATCACCGTGTTCCTGAGGTTGGAAAGAATAGCTGCCATTGGGGTCCCCTCCGTAAGCTGAATGGCTAAGCGCGAAAATTTAGAAACAGTCTAAGTACTCTGATATATAAACGCTTACGGCTAGGCTTCAACATTTTTGGCCTAAACTACTGGTGTTTTGGCGTTTCATAAGGGAGAACAGCTCAGGTGACGGGAATGAACAGCCCGAATTTCGCCGCCGATTCGGCACCTGATGTGGGGAATATGGACCTGGCCAGACGCCTCCGCGAGGGTGATCGGCCGCGGTTCCTGTGCTGTCTCTTCGCACCGGAAGAGCACTGCGACGCCCTGCTAGCACTCTACAATTTCAATCTTGAGATTGCCCGGGTCCGTTTGACCGTGAGCGATCCCGTGGTTGGTCAACTGCGCCTGAAGTGGTGGTACAATGCGGCCGAAAGGCTTGGGAGCGGAACCGCCCCCAATCACCCGGTGGTCCAGGCCATGGACCGCGTCGCTCGGGACCGGGGGATCGATACCGTTGATTTATTGAGCTTGGTGCAGGCCCACGCCGATGATTTGGCGCCAGCGCCGCCAGCCCATATGGATGACCTTTACCGCTACGTGGATCGGACGGCTGGCATCATCCAGAATCTTGCCGTCCGGATTGTCGATCCTGAGGCCGCCGACGACACCAAGGCCGCCGCCGCTGGCGTTGCTCGGGCTTGGGGATTGTCACGACTGCTATGGGCGGCGCCGTTGCACGCGGCGCGTGGTTGGCTGTATCTGCCGCCGGGACCGAATGGTGCGGCCGGCCGCGTGACAGCGGCGGACCTGAAGGCCTTGCGCGCTGACGCCGCGCCACCGGACCATGTTGTCGGGTCCCTGCGGTTGGTTGCCGAGGCGGCGGAAGAGGCCCTTCGCAGGGCGCGCTCCCGACGAGAAGCACTGCCTGCGCCCATGCGTGCGGCTTTGCTCCCCGGCGCCTTGGCGGGCATGGCCCTAGACCGGCTTCGGCGGGTGGATTTCAATCCAACGAAACGCCCTCCACGTCCCGACGAACCCGGGCCTCTTGATATGATCCGGTTGTGGTTACGGGCCCGAGCGGGTCGCTACTAGCCCTGATTTGCAGTGGTCGAACTTGAGACGCATGAGCGCTTAGGGCAAGACCTGCGGGAAGATGGTCTGCGAATTCGTGATATAGAGCATGAAGGCGCTGCCAGTCGTGTCGTCGATCTAACGGACCTGGAGGATCAACACCGCGTTGGTCTTGGGACCGCGACCGCGAACCATAAACGACATCGACCACACGCAGGGGAGGTGCGAACAGCGCTCAATTTTGTCCGTCCAAGACGCATTTTAGACGTGGGACAAGTTTAAGTGTTTTCGGAGCCCAAGACAGGTAAGCCCCATCCTTGCTGTTGGTTAGTGATCGATATCTGGTATTTTATGACAAGAATAGAGCGGCAGGAAAGGAGGACGAAAACATTCGGCCCCGCCTGGTGGCCGGACTGTGGAGAGGGATTTTTATGGAATACAAATACTTAGGGATCAGCGGCTTGAAGGTTTCGCCGATCTGTTTGGGCGCGATGATGTTCGGTGGGCGAGCATCCGAAGCCTTATCGGGACGGATCATTGCCAATGCCCGGGACGCCGGCGTGAACTTTATCGATACGGCTGACGGTTACGGCAACGGCGAATCGGAGCGGATCGTCGGCAAGTTCATTCGCCGTCATCGCGACGACTGGGTTCTGGCGACTAAGGTCTACAATCCCATGGGCGACGGCCCCAACGACCGGGGTTTGAGCCGTAAACACATCATGCAAGGCTGTGACGCCAGCCTGTAGCGCATTAACACGGATTACATTGACGTCTACTACTTCCAGATGGATCACGTGTGCGTGCCGCTCGAGGAGAGCATCGA
>CAZNWX010000501.1:0-1074 GCA_964576415.1 uncultured Magnetovibrio sp.
ACGGCCAGTGGTCCAGATCGTTCGCCCAGGTTTTCTGGTACTCTCCATTTCAGGTCTGTTCGTGGGGCTGACCTACCTGCCCATGGCGGAGGCTACAGCCATCGGCTTCACGGGTCCGTTGTTCATTGTTGCCCTGTCCGTGCCCATGCTCGGGGAGCGGGTTGGTTGGCACCGGTGGCTGGCGGTCATGGTAGGGCTGGCCGGCGTCTTGGTGATTGTCCGACCGGACGGGGTGGTGTGGCATTGGTCGGCGGTGACCACGCTTCTGGGCGCCATCTGTTTCGCCATTTTTCAAATCCTGACCCGCAAGCTGGCCAGCCTGGATAAGAATCAAACCACCCTCATGTACACCAGTCTGGCTGGTACCTTCTGGGCGAGTCTTTTGGCACCATTCTTCTGGACACCGCCGTCGGTTGATCACGCGGTTATGTTCTTGATTATCGGCGCCATGGGGGCCGCCGCTCATTTCTGCATGATCCAGGCGTTCGCTCATGTTCAGGCGTCACTGCTAGCGCCGTTCAATTATTCAAAGCTGATCTGGATGATCATCCTTGGCTACCTGGTGTTTGGCGACGTGCCCGGCCTGAATACGCTTGTAGGCAGTGCTATCATCGTCAGCGCAGGCCTCTACGTCCTCTACCGAGAAAGGAGGGGGGCGCCCGCCTAAGTCGCCGCATCCAAGGGAACGGCGTGTGTGGCCAAATGGTTGTTTTTGCCGGGTTCCTGGCCGTCCCCTCCATTGCCGCCTTGGCCCTCGTTGGCTGCCAGCGGCTTACCGGCTACTGGAAAGGCGACTAGAAAGATGCGCGAAATGGCGGCGAACATGCCTCTCATCAAACCGACCCTATGCGGACAAGCACAAGGCCTGCGACCACGCCAACCATCACCAGATTGGCGACGATATAGAGTTTGAGGGCACGGCGGATGTCCGTGGCCCCGACCTGCGCTGTGCCGTCGCCTATCCATGCGCCGTCGATGACCCTTTCCGCGTACTTGCGCGGGCCCGCCAGGGCGATATTGAGCGCACCGGCCATGGGTGCTTCGGTCCAACCCGCTGTAGGCGAGCCGTGTTTA
>CAZNWX010000501.1:1084-1957 GCA_964576415.1 uncultured Magnetovibrio sp.
ATCCCGCCACATAATCCGCCAGGCGGCGATCGGGTTGGCGGTGGGCGCGAAGAAGGCGGCTACCACAATGAACAGACCGGCCAGGCGCGACGGCAGGATATTGAGCGCGTCATCCAGTTTTGCCGCCGTGAAGCCGAAGGCGGCGTAGCGGGTATTCTTGTAGCCGATCATGGAGTCCATGGTATTCACAGCCTTGTAGATGCAAAGCCCTGGCAAGCCGAACAGGAGGTAATAGAAAACCGGCGCAATCACACCGTCCGAGAAGTTTTCCGCCGCCGACTCGATGGCGGCGCGGGCCACGCCGTGATCGTCCAGGAAGGACGGGTCGCGCCCGACGATATGGCGTACTGCCTGGCGGCCGGCCTCCGTGCTCTGGTTTAGCCCCAATGCCACCGCCTTCACGTGGTCATACAGGCTACGCCCGGCCAGAAGGGTAAAGATTAGCGCCAATTCGATGAACCAGCCCCAGGGATTGGTGAGGCTGGCCCAAGTGATGGCCACACCAACGCCGCCGGCGACGACGACCACAGAAATCGCGACTAGGGCGCCCCGGATGGTGCGGTCCACGTCGCCGCGTTTCTCGCGATTGAGTTTGGCGTCCAGAAACCCAATCAGTCGCCCGGTCCATTCCACGGGATGGCCGGTCCACCGGAACAGGAACCGGGCTTCGCCCAGGTAGGCGTCCAGAACCAGCGCCAAAAGCAGCAAGATCAACGGGTCGAGCCCAGAGATGCTGTCCGTCATGCCAAAGATGAACATGGCTCAAAATGCCGGTCTGGGCGCCGCGCCGTCAATACCCCATTAATGAATACTACTATATAATCAATGGCTTTATGGCCTAACGAGTTGCCACCAACAAGTAGCCTAGGGGTC
>CAZNWX010000502.1:0-1951 GCA_964576415.1 uncultured Magnetovibrio sp.
GATACGTTGCCCTTTCTGGCGGACGGAAAAGCTACCGAAAGAGGATATCTTGACCGTTTCACCCTCAACGAGAGATTTGGTCATCAAGTTTAAAACCGTCTCAAGGAGATCTGCCGACTCGTTCCTCGTCAACCCGACTTCTTGTTAGACCGCTTCTCCGTAGTGGGCGCGTGTGACCGTTTCGACTGCCATAGCGTTTCCCCAGTTTTGAATTATGGCAAAGCCTATCGAACCGGGATAATTAGGTCAATATCAGAGGGATGCGCCGAAAATCACCAACGGACGAGGCCTGAACCCCAGGTCAATCCCCCGCCCATGGCTTCCATCAGAACGAGATCACCCTTTTGAATGCGGCCGTCACGTACGGCCTGATCTAAAGCCAACGGAATGGAGGCCGCTGATGTGTTGGCGTGCCGCTCCAAGGTGACTACGATCTTCTCCTGCGGCATGCTGAGTTTCTTAGCCGTGCTGTCGAGAATTCGCCGGTTGGCCTGATGCGGTACCAGCCAATCCACATCGTCCATCGTCAAGCCATTGGCATCCAAGGTTTCGCCGACTATATCCGCAAGATTTGTGACCGCATTGCGAAAGACTTCACGACCGATCATGCGCACATGGCCAACAGTTTGTGTGCTCGAAGGCCCGCCGTCTACATACAAGAGGTCATTGGTCGATCCGTCCGAATGAAGATGGGTCGACAATACGCCCCACTCACGATTATGCCCGGCCTCGGCGGAGGCGGTTTGATCAACGCCGTTGGCGGCGCGCATGACAATGGCTCCTGCCCCATCGCCGAATAGCACGCAGGTCCCGCGGTCCTCCCAATCCAGGATGCGCGAAAACGTCTCGGCGCCGATCAGGACCACTGTCTTAGCCTGCCCGGCCTTGATAAAATTGTCAGCCACGGCGAGGCCGAAGACAAAGCCTGAGCACACGGCTTGTACATCGAACGCTGCGCCGTTCGTCATGCCTAACTTATACTGGACCTTAGTTGCGGTGGCCGGAAACGTGCTGTCTGGCGTGGTGGTCGCCAAAACCACAAGATCGATCTCGCTGGCGTCGACTTCGGCATGGGCCAAGGCCCGCTCGGCAGCCGTTAGCGCCAAGTCTGAGGTCAATTCGCCGTCAGCGGCGATGTGACGCTGTTTGATGCCTGTCCGTGTTTGAATCCAATCGTCAGATGTGTCTACGCGTTCGGCAAGTTCGGCGTTTGTGACCACGCGCTCCGGCAGGTAGGAGCCGCAGCCCATGACAATTGATCGATACTGCATCAGCCCACAACCGCCTTCCGATTGCCTTCCGCATCTGCGCAAAGCTGGGCGTAATCAGTCTTGATACTTTCGTTTATACCCTTGCCGGCAAGATCAACGGCGACCTGCAGTGCATTCTCAAAGCCAAGCGCATCCGTGCCGCCGTGGCTTTTAATACAAATACCATTGAGCCCGAGGAGCATGGCGCCATTGTAGCGCCGTGGGTCCAATTTCTGATGAAGGGCCAAAAGTGCCGGCTTCGCAAGCAGCGCGCCGATCTTCGACAGAAACGATGACGTCAGGGCCTTACGTAGCTCGTAGGACATAAACTTCGCGGTCCCCTCTGCCGTTTTCAGGGCGACGTTCCCCGTAAATCCGTCTGTAACGACAACATCGACCGTGCCGGCTGCGATGTCGTTGCCTTCGATAAAGCCATAAAACTTGATGGGAAGGTGGGTTTCGGCTTGGAGAATGGCGGCGGCACCTTTGACTACGTCGTTGCCCTTCAAATCTTCGACGCCGACGTTCAAGAGACCGACAGTCGGCTTCTCAATGCCAAATACAATTCGGGCGAAAACTTCGCCCATAACCGCGAACTGGACCAGGTTGTCGGATGAGCATTCAATGTTCGCGCCCAGGTCGAGCATGATACTGTCACCGTGCTCGGTAGGGAGATAGGAGGCGATCGCCGGCCGGTCGAT
>CAZNWX010000503.1:0-1949 GCA_964576415.1 uncultured Magnetovibrio sp.
GCCAATCCGTTCATAGCCGGCCACCGGGGCTATATTGATGACGTGATCATGCCGCACAATACACGCATGCGCGTCGCCCGCGGCCTTCGCATGCTGCGGAACAAAAAGCTCGATAATCCATGGAAGAAGCACGCGAATATTCCGCTATAGAACGCCGTTGATTAGGGGAGGGGAACATGGTCCAGGTCACTCCGGTTCAAGGCGACTTCGTCGCCGTCGTCGACGACGTAGACCTGTCACATCCCTTGAATGACGCCGACTTTGCCGACGTCGAGATGGCTTTCGAGACCTACGGCGTGATCGTGTTCCCCGCACAGAACATCACCGACGATCAGCAAATCGCCTTCTCCCGCCGGTTTGGTCCCCTGGAACCATCTGTTCGCCGCCACCGGAACCGCGCCGTCAGTAATGTTTTTCTGTCCGATATTTCGAATGTCGGATCGGACGGACAGATCATGGCTGAAAAATCGGAGGCTATGTCCTACAATCGAGGCAATCAACTCTGGCATTCCGACTCTTCTTTCAAGGAAATCCCGTCGAAAGCTTCGCTCCTGTCGGCCCGGGAAGTGCCGCCAAGCGGTGGCGAGACCGAATTCGCCGACATGCGGGCCGCTTGGGATACTCTGTCGGCAGAAAAGCAGGTTGAAATCTCAGATCTCGTCGCCCAGCACAGCCTAGCCTATTCCCGCGCCACCATGGGTTATGACGCCGGCGAGAAGTTCATGGACGTGGAAAAGAGCGAAGTGCCACCGATACCCCAACCCTTAATTCGTGTAAGCCCCGTAACCGGTCGCAAATCGCTTTACGTAGGCTCCCACGCGGCCTATGTCGACGGCATGGATCGCGACGCAGGCCGGACGCTCTTAGACGGGCTTTTAGCCCACGCAGCGGAAGATCGGTTCATCTACATTCACAACTGGGCGGCCTTTGACCTGGTAATGTGGGATAATCGTTGCATCAACCATCGCGGTCGGCCCTGGCAAAGCCAGAAACATCGGCGCGTCATGCGCCGCACCACGATTGGCGGCGACGGGTTCGACGAAGCCGCGGCCCTAGCAATTGGCTGAATTATGTAAAAAGGATGCTCACAAGTACGATCGCAATGCTCGCCGGCACTAATACAGCGTCCGACCGCCCATATAAAATCGTAAAACCCGATGCGCTGGATGCCCAGGCCGCCTACAAACCCCACGTCCACGATCGACGTCGGGTCGGTCATCAATCCCATAGAGACGAGCGGCACAGGGCCTTCAGTGGACTTTTATATCATCACTTACCCCGCGGGCGGCTCCTCGCCCGTTTGCGCGGTAATACGGCCGTAGTGTTCGATGCGGCGGTGACGCGCAAAGTCGAAGATTGTCTTTTTACCGAACACGCAATCATCCAGATCGATTTCGGCGATGACCAATTCATCCTCTTCTGTTTTTGCAACGCCGAGGATTTCACCGTTGGGATCGACAATACAACTTTCGCCGAATAGCGGATGGCCATCTTCGTCGCCGGCTTTCGCGGTTCCAATGACGAACGTGGAGTTCTGGTAGGCGCCGGCCTGTAAAACCAGTCGGTTATGGAAGGTCCGGATCTTGGGGCCTTCCTCGGGCCGTTGGGAATTGACCGACGGTGTATTGTAGCCAAGCATCACCAGTTCCACGCCTTGCAGCCCCATTACCCGGAACGTCTCTGGCCAACGCCGGTCGTTGCAGATGCACATGCCCATGTTGTTCCAGACAGGGAAGCCCAAATCGCCAGGCTGAAAGTATCGCTTTTCCAAATGCTGAAAGGCACGTTCCGTATCGAACTCGTCATGGCCCGGCAGGTGCACCTTTCGGTATTTGCCCGCGATGTTGCCCGCCTTATCGACCAGAATAGCCGTATTGAAATGGTGGCCCTCTGGCGTGAGCTCCGCGTATCCAAGATAGAAGCCCACACCGCGTTCTTTAGCCAAGCGG
>CAZNWX010000504.1:0-1946 GCA_964576415.1 uncultured Magnetovibrio sp.
ATCGCCGCGGCCCAGGATCCATCCCCGGCGGATCGGGGCGAGCCATTCTCCAGGTCGATTGTCACGTTGGGATCGGTGTAGGCGCCCGTTGTCACGGACGTGGTATCTGGTGTGCAGATGACATTCATGAGGGGTATCTTTCCAAAAAGGCAGCGCAACACAAATACACGGCGAAGAGATCCGCGAGAAAGCCTCGGTCTGGGAAGGCGCGAAGCACGTCGAGTGCGCCGATGTTTCATCCGTACGCCGGCGTTACCCGGATCAGGTTCGACGGGTCAACGCAGGCAATGTGCCTGGAACTCTCAGCCCGGAAATCCGGGCTCCCCGTGGAATAGGTGCAACGTGCGGAGGGGACGCGTGCAGTGTCAAGGCGACTAGAGGTACGTTGGAGGGGGAAATGAAGAGTCCGAAGGCCTCCCGCGTCGATGCGATGTGGGCACATCCAATGCTGCGCCCGAAGCGCCCGGATATAACTTAACAGATTAAGGTGAGTTGGCTTACTCGGTGACTTTCAATTCACCGGCCGCCATTCGACCGTCACGTCCTGGGACCAGTTCGAATTCCACCTTCTGACCTTCCTTTAAATCGGCCAGGCCCGCTTCTTGAACGGCGGAAATATGCACGAAGGCATCCTTTCCACCATCGTCAGGCTCAATGAATCCAAAACCCTTGGTTGGATTAAACCACTTCACAGTACCACTAGGCATCTTCGCTCCTTCCTCGTGTCGCCTCCCCGCGACTTGAGTTCTTAACATCGCGATAAGCGACACGCGTCTTCCGTCCGGCGAAACCGTAAATTCTGCGTCACGATTCCACGCACTTAAACAATGGACGGACCGTGAACGGATAGCAAGGATTAAGTTCTCGGCGGCGGCGCTAACCCCTGGTTTCCCGGGCCACTTCGGCCATCTCGAGGACACGGCCCATGCCTGCCCATTTGATGGTCCAGCATACCCTCCTGATCCCAATCGAACGTGAATAATGAGCGGTCTAATAGTCGGATTGATGACGGGTAATGCGGGGGGCTCACGTAGGCACGCGGCCTTTGACTATGCTCGCGAAGGGAATGATCATGGGAATGCTAACTTTAACGTTTCGCTGTTGCTGGGCGTCCCGCGTCAGCTTAAGTTGGCGCCGTCATGAACGAACCCAATCGAACGGCTGATATTATAGTAATTGGCGCTGGAATAGCTGGCGCATCGGTCGCGTATGAACTGGCGCATCGTGGCATGAGCGTTTGCATTGTGGAAATGGAGGCCCACCCGGGCTATCACACGACAGGGCGATCGGCAGCGACCTTTGTTGGGTGTTACGGGAATGAGGTTATCAGAGCGATAAGCGCTGCCAGTCGGTCGTTCTTCGACAACCCGCCGCCGGGGTTTTGTGACCATCCTCTCTTGGCCGACCGCGGCGCACTCTACTTAGCAGGCGAAGCGCAGTTGGACGACTTGGACGAGTTCGTTACCGAGCCGCCGAATGTGGGTCTTCTTGAGCGTATTGATCCATTGGCGGTTCTTGAGATGGTTCCCGTCTTGAACGCGGCGGCGGTGGCCGGCGCGGCTTATGAACGTGACGCTCAGGACATTGATGCGAACGCCTTTTTGATGGGATACCTTAAGGGGTTTCGCGACGCTGGCGGGATCTTGGAGACAGGAGCTGAAGTCCGAACCCTTGTCCGGCGCGCCGGCGCATGGGCAATCGATACATCGGTGGGGACTATGTCGGCGCCCATTGTTGTCAACGCCACCGGCGCGTGGGGCGATGAGGTTGCGTATCGTGCCGGCACCCAACCAGTGGGGCTGGTGCCAAAGCGTCGAACGGCACTGACGATTGATCCCGGTGAGTCGTGTACAGATTGGCCGCTGACCATAAGCCTCGATGAAACCTGGTATTTCCGGCCGGAAGCTGGAGACCTGTTGATTTCGCCAGCGGACGAAACGCCCTCC
>CAZNWX010000505.1:0-1939 GCA_964576415.1 uncultured Magnetovibrio sp.
CCACGCCGGCGCCGCCGAACAGACCGATCTTGCCGCCCTTGGCGTAGGGCGAGATCAGGTCGACGACCTTGATGCCCGTGGTCAGTATTTCCGTTTCCGTCGATTGTTCGGCGAATTCCGGAGCGCTGCGATGGATCGGCAGGGTCGATTTTGTCTCCAGCGGGCCGCGTTCGTCGATTGGCTCGCCGATGACGTTCATGATGCGGCCGAGGGTTTCGGGACCGACGGGAACCGAGATCGGCTCACCCGTGTCGGTTGAATCCATGGCGATGGTCCGCACCGCGTTCTCACCGAGGTGCTGTGCCACTTCCAGAACGAGGATCTTGCCTTCGTTCTTCGTATGCAGGGCATTCAGGATCTCTGGCAGGTCGCCGTCGAACTGGACGTCGACAACGGCGCCAGTGACCTGAGAAATCTTTCCAACGTTATTCTTAGCCATCTCGGATACTCCCGTTCTACAGCGCTTCGGCGCCGGAGATAATCTCGATCAATTCTTTGGTGATGAAAGCCTGACGTGTTCGGTTGTAAGTCAGTGTCAGGCCATCGATCATTTCACCCGCATTGCGGGTCGCGTTGTCCATGGCGGTCATCCGCGCGCCATGTTCGGAGGCGGAGCTCTCTAACATGGCTTGGAAAATCTGCACCGCTAAGTTGCGCGGAAGCAGATCAGCTAGGATTTCGTCCTCCTCCGGCTCGAAGATATAAACCGCTTTCGGGCTGTCATCGGCCGGCGCCTCTTCCTCCTCGGCGCCGCTGTTGGCGGGCTCGAAGGGGATCAGCTGCTGCGGCGTGACAATCTGCGTCATCGCCGACTGGAACCGGTTGAAGACGATGGTGCAGACGTCGAATTCGCCGGCTTCGAAAAGCTCGGTGATGGTGTTGGCGACGCCCGCAGCCTCATGATACTCGATCCCGCGGCGGCCAAGACCTTCCACGTTCTCGATGATCTCGGCGGGAAACTCTCGCTTTAACACGTCGTGGCCCTTGCGGCCGACGCAGAAGACCTTGGCCGTCTTGCCTGTGGCCTTCAAATTCATAGTCATAGTCCGCACTTGGCGGACTATGGAGCTGTTGAAACCACCGCAAAGGCCCCGGTCCGCCGTGAATGCCACCAGGAGGTGCGTTTCCTCCGCGCCGGTGCCGGCCAGGAGCTTCGGCGCCCCCTCGGTGCCGCCGACGCTTTGCGCGAGAGAACCCAGCATACGTTCCATGCGGACTGCATAGGGCCGGGCGGCCTCCACTGATTCTTGTGCCCGGCGCAGCTTGGCGGCAGCCACCATTTTCATCGCCGACGTGATTTTCTGCGTCGATTTGACGCTATCAATCCGGATTTTAAGGTCTTTAAGATTGGGCATGGCGCCGCATTCCGATCCTTAAAAGATGTTGACCCGATCCTTAGGTGAAGGACTTGACGAAATCGTCCATGAAAGCTTTAAGCTTGCCTTCGGTGTCGTCCGACAGCGCTTTTTCTTCGCGAATGGTGGTCAAGATGTCGGTGCTCTTGTCGCGAATCGTGGCCAGCAGCTGAGCTTCGAACCGGGTCACGTCGGAAACCCCGATACCGTCTGTGTA
Source organism: uncultured Magnetovibrio sp. (assembly GCA_964576415.1). GTDB lineage: Bacteria > Pseudomonadota > Alphaproteobacteria > Rhodospirillales > Casp-alpha2 > UBA3470. Next base: position 1,573 of record CAZNWX010000505.1, read on the forward strand.
GCCGTTCACACCGGCGTAGATCACGACCACCTGCTCTTCCACCGCCAGCGGCTGATACTGCGGCTGCTTCAGGAGCTCGGTCAGACGCGCGCCACGGGCCAGCAACCGCTGCGTGGAGGCGTCTAGGTCGGAGGCAAACTGGGCGAAGGCCGCCATTTCGCGGTACTGGGCCAATTCCAGTTTGATGGAGCCAGCCACCTGCTTCATGGCTTTCACCTGGGCGGCAGAGCCGACCCGGCTTACCGATAGGCCAACGTTCACGGCTGGGCGGATGCCTTTGTAAAAGAGTTCCGTCTCCAGGAAGATCTGACCGTCGGTGATGGAAATCACGTTGGTCGGAATGTACGCCGACACGTCACCGGCCTGG